>JADIMG010000043.1 GCA_017694875.1 Candidatus Gallipaludibacter merdavium | reverse complement strand
AAATAACGACAGACTTTCAAGGGCGGTCTGTCGGAATAGTTGCCTGTCATTCTGAGCGGAGCGAAGAATCTCTGCCGCCTGTGGCCGGACTTTCCTGTAGGACTATACGATGACTTTCCGGAAACATCAGGGTAACTCCGTTTTTCCCAAAAAAGCGTCCAATGAATCAAATCCTTCCAGAATTACTCATCCCATCCATTAGATGATGTGCGAGTAAGGACATCATAGGATTCTGGAATTTACTCTGCTCTCTTCAAGAAGAAATTATAATTATTCTCAATAATGGTACGAGACAACCACTCGCCATATATGTTCAGATTTGATGCGCTCTCATCGTCCATCCGTTCTACACCAAAGAAATTCATCAGGACTACCCCCAACGGACCTGAATTATTATCCGGATCAATCAAATAATTATAAATCTCACTATTGACTTCATGAGCTGCCAATACAGTATTTCCACTATCACCATTATCTGGATTATAACTGCCAGACTCATTTACAACACAGAATCCTCCCAGGTCATTTACATACCACTGATTCAAACCGGCATCTCCCTCCTGAGTATTATTTGTGATTGCGGTCTGGAAAAAAGATTTGGTAATATTAACCTTTGTCGATATTCGTCCAGAATAGTCATCATAATAAGGATAACTGCTAAGACTTGGGTTATCCAAACGTTGCAGAGTCTGTTTCCATACTTGCAAGCCTGTTGCCGTACCTTCCGGAGTAAGATAATAAGGATAAGTAATGTCACGGTCATTAAGATTCCAAAATGAATCAGTCAATTCCTCACCGCTCTCATTATATACCCGACGTGTCAATATGTACTGATTGGAAGAAGAAGGAACATATGTATAACCCTCATATTGTTCTCCATATCCTCCCCAACCTTCTTTGCATGCTCCTTCAGATACAGGGAATGTCGGTGCCTGATAATTGACAAATACGACTATTTTTCCGGCCAAATCCTTCAAAGTAGTTTTAGAATTCACATCTGTAACAAATATCCCTTGATACTTGGATTGATTCAATATTCTATCAACCTCCCTTATCCAACGTCTTACTTCCGTATATTTGTCTCTACTATCCACACCACTAGATGTAATCTGTTTGTAATCAATATTCAGCACAATAAAATCCAAACAAGTTCTGCCTTTTACAGGATAATCGTTAACCGCATTCTGCAACATGCTCACATAATTGTCCAGTGCGGTCTCAAAGTTATCTCCTTGATTACCACCATCATAAACATACATATTGTAGTCGTTATTCCAATTTGAATAATGAGAGCCAAAACTACTATCATATTTCACCGCTTCCAGTGCTTCATTTCTATCAAATCCAACCATAAAAGAAAAAGCCCTCGCTCCCATTGCAAACTGATCTTCAATGTTCATCGTTTGAAAAGCAGTCATCTGGGTATTCTCTCCTCTCTGTAAATCTTCATCGAAACTGTAAGAATTATGCGAACCTGGAATAGACAACTGAGAAACATAAGTGCGTGAATCCATGGCAGACATCCAATAATATGTATTCGTCTCAAGTGCCATAGGCAATGCGGGTAAAGAAGTAATATTAATTTTTCCCGACTGAATATCTGCTGTACTCAAAGTCTTAGTCACACTACCGGTTCCAAGAGTCACCGTTACGGTAGTTGTACTTGCGTCCGGATTAGCGTAAGGCAACATGAATGCCTTAACAACGAGCTTTTCTCCGGCTTTCAATGTTACAGGCTCACCATTATAGTATGTATTAATCGAAAGTAGATTACTTACTGTCCCATTCGCAACAGAAGTACACTTTCCATCATCAAGGTCCTCCGGATCATCAGTAACAGTCAGTTTAAAATCGCCTGTAATGTTTTCGTTGGAACGTACATTAATCTGTGAGATTTGCCAGTCTCCACCCTCAGGAGTAGAAGATGGCCCGTTAACGGTAATTTCAAGCACGGTAACCAAAGGCTTAAAATTTAAACTGATTGGCTGGTTACCCTGATTTAATCTGCTAACCTGCTGATGAGCATACATATAGGCATAGTTCATGTTTGGATAAGCCATATATGTACCAGTTTCCGCATCATATTCTATACGTAACGGATCTTGCGACAAAGGAATATTACATTTTACTTCCGTTGCGGAAATTCCACCCTCTGATGCACTGGCAGGATAGATTGCATAAAAATCATGTTCATCACCATCTCCCCATTGCAAACCGTTCTCTCCCGGATTCACTTTAGCCAGAGTTCCGACAGTTGATTCTTCATTTTCCACCATCACCTGATAATCAAATTGGCTCGTATTGTCAGAAGAAGAACCTTGAGGACAAAAGATACCGATTTTATCACCATTTACCCAATAAATAGGATAAGAATTGCCATTTCTTTCCCCATATATTGTGCGTGACCCACTACTTTCATTAAAATCGAAGTCAGCATGTTCTACAGAAAACAGCACTTCATCACCAGCTGAAGCTGGCTCTCCATTCCTGCCAATATTATCATCTTGACATCCAGCCAATACGATTGCGAATGCGCCGGCTATAAATATATTTTTCTTCATTTTTCTTTCTCCTTTCTTTAATAATCCCAAGTGGAATGATTGTTAAAATAGTCACTTTCCGCACCGACTTCCTGCTCTTCAATAGAAATCGTAGCCTGATCCAATGCATCTTGGTCAACGATCGAGCCTTTCATGAACCCACTTTCCAGCTCCACCTCCGACATTTCGGTCTGTGGAGCGATGTACTTTTTTTTCATACGCATTATTTTATAATTGTGATTAAATATTAGATTCCCCTTTCTGCCGTGGACGGTTCCCAACCATCCGGACGGCAACAAATTGTGATTGTCTTTCTTGCCTTTTTCTCTCCTATCCGTTTTTCAGTCGTTTAAATAGTGTGTATATCTCGTTTAAATCCATGTGTGATCTTATAAGACAATGTGTGCATCATTTCCCCTACCGCACATAATTTTTTTCCTTGCCTGTGATTTCTTTTTTTTTGATGAAAAGGAACAGAAGAAATCCCTGTACATATCCTCACGGACGTGCACAAGGGCTTCCCCGATCTGTTCAGGACCGGGAAAAGAAAAAAACGTATAAAAAAGAAATAAATCCGATAGATGATATAAGGTTTCCCTCAAGCAAAGGAACTATCCGATAGAGGATATACCCTTAAATCCTGCCTGCATCACCAAAAGGTTAATATACAGGTAGTTATAGCAAAGTATCCCAAATATAACAGTCCTAGTGAACCGTTCCGGAAATCCCCCTCCGTGTCTTAAAGACAAACTGTCGGGCATATTTTGTGCGTACCGTCTCCTCGTATGAGACAGTAACACATGCATATCATTGGAAAACTGATGTATAGATGATGAAAGCTGCCGCTTTTGGTCAACAATTGAATTTTTTTTGGCAGCCCACGATAAAAAAGATACCGAAATGGTATCTATATGAATTAATTCATTATCTTTGCCTCCGGTATCGTCTCATACGAGGAGACAGGCGTTGTAATATAACTTCAAAAGGAAGTTGTGTCAAAATGAGAATTGACTATCAAAAAGCAATGTCTAAGGGAGCAAAGCGAAGGATCTCGTGTATATTAGTTTGTGTTTTCGAAATCCTTCACTCCGTTCAGGATGACAAAATGAAAGTGGATTTTTATTTTGAAACAGCCTCATTGAGAATATCCAGCAAAACATATCAGGAAGGAAAGGTCTCGCTAAATTATGCTTTTTAATGGATAACTACTCAATGTCTTTTGTAATAAGCATAAAACCAGTTGTATTCTGAAAAAAGATTCCATGCCATGTCACTGTCAGCCCACGATGATATTTCATTGTTTGAATCTACATCATCAATAATATTCTGCCGCAAATTCTTGTCATTTCTGGCCCTTTCTACATCTATATCGGTGTACTCAGATTTTGAGATTCTACACCACATCCTTCGGACCAAAGTAATCCATGCATTTGTCAAATTGAGATGTTTTTTATCGAACCAACTACAGTTGTAAACAGAATCATCGTAATCCAACTCGCCTTTTGACGTATATGAAATGCCAGATGCAAGATCTGATGAAAGGTAAATTGGCATAACGAACCTCTCCTGCCTGTTATTATTACAACAATGACTGTTCACAAGTGTTTTATCTTCAAAGGTCGCTCCATTACATGAGACTACAAGATTATGGTAAGGTATAAAATGCGGATATGGCATACCGACAATCTTTACCTTCTTCTGCTCCTCTGTCAGTATGCCTTCAAAGCATACGGTAATGTGCTTTCCGTTGAGGTTTGAGAACTGCAGATAATATTTTTTATCCAATTCCCATTCGTCTGATTTTATTTTATGAGGTACAATATGTTCATACGTGACATTCTTACTGTGCTTGTCTGCTGTATCCTTGAGAAACAACCTTCTCATACAGTAGCAGCAATAGCTATTGCCGTTGTCGTCCTTTTGTCCTTCAAAAAGCACTGAACCCAGTTTTTCAAGACGTGAGCTATCATATATGAGATTCTCATACCTTTTTTCTGCATCATTCCAGCAACTGTCAATAAAATCCTTAGTCTGCTTCTTGCCCTCAGCTTCCAATGGTATACCTGTTTTCTTTATGTACCGCATATTAATCTTCTTTTAAGTCCAGATTAAGTTCTTTGGCAATCTGTTGATATCTGTCATCTGAAGCGACCAACGATTTGATTGCAACAAGTGTTTCTTCCGCAAGTTCAGTTTTTTTTCTGCGCATCAGCCTAAGATATTTGCCTTTCAGCTGTTCCAACTTAGCATTGCGCGGTTCTGTATCCATTACAGCTGAAAGCACCAGATCATAGTCCATGCCATACTGATCTGAAATATCTGTATGGTCATAGATTTCACCATCATGTCGCAGAAGGATTATCTTACCAAAATCTCCAAGCGGTGTGTTGCTAATTACCAAAGGAGAATGTGTGGAGACTATAAACTGTATATGTTCAAAGGTCGAAGTGAGACGCTGCAGCACGTCCTGCTCCATTGACGGATGCAGATGAAGATCAAGTTCGTCAACCAGCACAATACCCTGCGGCTCGCATTCTGGTCCATTGAGGATATACGAACGGTATGCAATATCGAATACAATATTGTAGAGCCTCTCATAACCGGCAGGAAGCTCATCCCATCGTCTGCGACTGCCATCTGCGAAATATGCTACAAGATAATTCTCATTAACCCCGTCAACAATAATGTCCGTTACTTGTAAGACATTGGTTATGTCTGAAAGATTTGAATCTGCATTTGACGTGAATTTTTTGATATACTTTAACACAAAGTCAATCTCTGCAGTAAACTTCTCAATATCCTTTCGGCAAGCCACAGCCTCTTTAGACCTTTTGTCTTCTATACGACTAAATCTTTGCTGTCTTTTGAAAAGAAGATTGTGTATGCGTATAAAACGTTCTTGCCAGATCAATGCACACGAAGAATCTTTATCCCAATGATAGTATCCCCAGCATCGGTACAGCTTCTCGTCATTATCTATCATTATCTTGATGGAATCACTTAGCTTCGCATCAATATGAGGATATCTGTCAGAATAGTAAACAAACAATGGCCAGGCTGTGTTATCAGTATAATTCTCTCTAAAATACTTGTATGCATTCTTATAATAAGAGTTCTGTAATTTTGATTTCGGAGTAGAGAACTTTCGGAATGACCATGATGGAATGCCATCTGATGAGCCATCTTCATAATTTACTTTTTCGGCAGTTACCCTTATATCAACATATTCTGCCGGCTTCATATCATTATCGTGCCAGATCTCTCTCAAACTGAGATTCGCCACAGACAAATCACTAACACTTCCCACAATTGTCTGATATCCCCACAAAGGATTGTTGGAAAAAAAAATACTCAGAGCATTCTTTATACTTTTTATTAAAGACGATTTACCACTTCCATTCTTACCAATCAATATAGTTACTCTATCAGCAAATTGGAAGTTTGTTTGCTGATAGCAATGAAAGTTATTGATCTTTATTTCTTTTATCCTCATAATATTGAATTGACTGTAAGTTATTATTATATGGCGTAAAAAGTTTTTTATCCTCAATGCATATATCTCCGCACTCAGCCGATTTTCCACTCTTCCGCCGTACCTGTCTGCGAGGAGTCAGAAGCCACCAAAGAGACAAAACCTTTTTTCACCTCATTGTTCGGGTAATCAAGAAGAAACGTGCCAAACTCACGATTATAGTCCTTTATGGTCAGGTAACCGCTCTGATAAATCATC
>JADIMG010000006.1 GCA_017694875.1 Candidatus Gallipaludibacter merdavium | reverse complement strand
AAATCATCACCACCGTCACCACTACCATCCTTATAATAACGCCAGATAACCGTATGGGTTCCTGGAGTATCGAATTCTAAAGTATAGGAACCACTGACACCTGATGCACCGCCTTTCTTGCCGAACGGACTGTAATAATCGGTATTGGCAAATTCCTCTTCCGGATTGATAAACAGTATCAGATAGTCCCAAGGGGTAGAACTGCCTTCGCTGCTGACATAGTAATCGAAACTCAAAGTACCTCTTTCCCCTTCCGCCAATGTGAAGGTGGATGTCAAATCACTGAAGGAACTGACTATACCGCTGTTGGTTGACTGGGCCTTCTCTGTTCCTGCATCATTGATCATTTCCCACGGATAATCACCACTCAAAACAATTCCGATATCTTCTCCTGCCACCGCGCTCCAATCCACAAATTTGAAAGCAACCGGTCCATACCAACGGCTCTTTCCATCTTCTGTACCACAATCTGTACGGACATACAGATCCATCTCCACATCCGGCTCAAAGCTGCCGGATATAGTTCCAACTGTACTTGACAATGGAGTTACTGCCACTGTTTCATCGTTCGGATTGAAACCTTTCACTCCCGTTACTGCTTCCCAAGCAGAACCGTAAGGATCCGTTATAACCACGTCCACAGATGTAGCAGTTACATTACTTGTTTTCACAGAAACCGGACGTTCACAAGTAGGAACCTCTTCTACAACAACTTCATCAATCGCTGTAGCATAACCGTTCTGCCATACCAATTCAAAATTGATGTAGATATTTTCCGTTGTGGTTTGGGTCCATCTGAATTCATGCTTATACATACCTGCAGAGTTTAACCCCTCATTGCCGCCATAATACAGATAACGGGTACCCAACAAAGTGGAACTTAATGCCGGCAACGGGGTCGTACCTTTGTAAACATTCAGACGTTCTTCTTCATAATAGCTTCCTGTATGATGGTACAGATAGAACGATACGCGGTATTCCTTGCCCGCTTCAGCCATCAAGGCAGGAGTAGACAGCACCACTACATTCCCAGTGGACTGATATCCCAAATAAGCACCTTTACCAGAATAGGCATTGGTTGTACTTACAGACCATAATGTGGTATTACTACCTGCCGTATGCTCATTTGTCCAACATGATGAAATGGCATCCCAATCATCAAAGTTCTCTTCCAATGGAATAGCACGTGGAACACAAGCTGTCATAAACGATACAGGACCATACCATGCTGATTTTTCATCTTCAGCACATACCGCACGTACATATACTTCATAGTCGGTTTCTGCTGTCAAATCACTAATAGTTGCCGTATTGGAGGACATGGCAACAGGAACGGCTCCCATTACATCAAATCCTGGATCACCATATACATATTCCCATGCAGTATGAGCTTCATCAGTTACAGTTATTGTGGCTGTCATGGCTGTTGAAGTCACGCTTACGTCTTGTGGTTTTTCGCAAGAAGGTACTTCTTCCACCACGATCTCATCAATAGAAGTAGCCAGTCCATCAAACCAAACCATCTCAAATGCAATGTAAACAACTCCATCAGCTTCCTGTGTCCACTGATGTACATGTCTATAATTGCCTGCTGTTGTACCCAAGTCTGGATTTGCACCAACATAACCATATGCTGAACCTAATAATGTAGAAGTGGCATTTGGCAATGATGTTGTACTGCAATATACATTCAATGAATCTTCATCATAAGAGATATTTGCGTGGTGATACATATAATAGGAAACACGGTATTGCTTGCCAGCTTCCACTATCAGAGCTGGGGTTGTCAGAACCACTTTATTGCCATCATCCTGATATCCCAAATAAGCACCCTTACCGGAATAAGCATTTGTCGTACTTACAGACCAGACTGTCGTTGAAGAACCTGCCGTGTGCTCATTTGTCCAACATGATGAAATGGCATCCCAATCATCAAATTTCTCTTCCAATGGCATAGCAATAGGAAGACAACCAGTCTTAAACGATACTGGACCATACCATGCCGATTTGTCATCTTCAGAACATACAGCACGTACATACACCTCATAATTGGTTTCTGCTGTCAAGTCACTAATGGTTGCCATATTGGAAGACATGGCAACAGGAGTAGCCTCAGTAATATCAAACCCAGTTGCTCCATAGATATATTCCCATGCAGTATGCCCTTCATCCGTTACCGCTATGGTAGCCTCATTAGTCGTTTTGGCAACAGTTACACTTTGCGGACGTTCGCAGGACGGCACTTCCTCCACTAACACATTATCAATAAAGATATTGTACCTACCGTAATCGGATATGCCTTCAAACACGACAACTATCTCACTGCCGGTATATGCACTCAAGTCATAGACAGCCTCGCTCCATGAACTGGAATTCAGGTCTGTAGCTAAAACAACATCTGTATATGGAGCTCCATTCACCGACAGATATACGGCCAATGTTCCGGTTGAAGACTGCTTCTTATACATAAACTTCAAGCGTGCATCTGACGTCAGATTGATAGTTGGGGTCTTCAGATAGTTGGTATTGCCTTCTGTATTGCTGTAACTATTGAACTTCAGACAACCGCCTTCATAGCCATAGGAGTCGTAGTTCCATTTGTAGCTCGCCGTTGTGGTAGTACCTTCAGAGTTATCCCAACAATCAGGAATTCCTGCTGTCAGACCATTAAAGTTCTCAGCGAACGGCAATGGCATCACTCCACAAGAGGTCTTAAATGTTGCCATTACATCTGTACTCTCGTCCACACCCTCTACACAAACCGCACGTAAAGAGACTTCATAAACTGTATTGCTGGTCAGACCGGTCAATTGATATGGATGTTCGCTTACCAGCTCGTTCTTCAGAGTGTCTGCTGCACCTGCCTCTTTCACCACAACACACCACTGTGCTTCAGAGCCATTGGATACCCAATCCATCGTAGCAGATGTTTCTCCTATCTCACTGAAAGAGATATCAGCTGGTTTCGGGCATGTTGGAATTACCTCCAAGCGCAAATCATCTATATAGATACGGTCTTCTTCGGTAAAGTTAAACTCTATGTATTTGTAGTCTGCTGCTTCTTCACCCAACATTGCCAATGGAGCAAAAGTAATGGTGAATTCCGTCCAATTCATTTCCACAGGAAGGGTTATGGTTCTTACCGCCATAATTCCTTCACGATCTGAGTTCTTCATCACACTAACAGAGAAGCTTAAGGAATCATAGGAGGCGTAGGCAAAGCCACTCAACTGGTAATTGGACATATTATCACCTTCCGCAAAACTGAATTGTGGAGAGACCGCACTGGTCTTATAGGCATAAATAGCCGTTGTTCCATCATATTTGGTATATGTAGAGGTTCCCGCATCGCCTTCTTCCTGAATGGTCAGATTCCAGCAGCCCAATTGAGAATCTTCTTCAAAGCCATCAATATAAGGAGTTTCCTCTGACAAGGCAATAGCTGAACATTCGGTGGTGAATTCCTTCACGTTGGACCACTCGCTCACACTGCCGTCTTCACATACGCTCTGAACATATACGTAATAGGTTGTCAATGGTGTAAGACCGGAAAGAGGTTCAACCAGTTGCCCTTCAGCAGAAACAATTCCGGTGTTCGCGTAAATGCCCGTTGCCGTTTCCACATCGTCTGGTTTTGCGGTAAAGACTTTCAGGTTGTAGGTGGATGCACCCGTATCCCCCCATGATACTTTGGCTGACACATCCGTAATCTCAGAAACGACCGGAGTTCCCGGTGTCAAACAATTCACCATTGCAAGACGGATATTATCCACCATGACATAATATGGGCTTGATGTCAATTCACCATGAATGCCGATTACATAATCACCAGCAGAAGCAACAGCAAACTCACCGCGTATCAGCTGGTAATCGCCATTTGTTATCGGCTGAGTCTGAATTTCGGTAATCGTGCTGAAGCTTTCCCCGAAGCCAAGTGATAGCGTACATCCATTTGCAGCATCTTGAACCGCATAACAGCTTAATTGATAGTTGCCCGGTTCCAAATGGACAGAACGATACATCCAAGCATCTGCACTCCAAGTCAAAGCTACAGAATAAGTGCCTATCGGACTTAAACTATATGAGTAACCAGACTCTCCATCACTTACTTTCCATGTCTTGGAAGAGGTACTTGACTGCATCCAGCAACCTGCCAAAGCCTGATCCACATCTTCTGAAGAGTATGATTCAAAATCTTCCACAAATGGGTTGGATGCTGTCACATTGTCTGCCGCACACATAGTGGTGAAACTTTGTTTGGATAGCCACCCGCTCACATCACCCT
Source organism: Candidatus Gallipaludibacter merdavium (assembly GCA_017694875.1). Classification (GTDB taxonomy): domain Bacteria; phylum Bacteroidota; class Bacteroidia; order Bacteroidales; family Paludibacteraceae; genus Gallipaludibacter; species Gallipaludibacter merdavium. The sequence goes on along the minus strand of JADIMG010000006.1, from coordinate 44,746 downwards.
CTCCGCAGTTGTTGCGCACATAGACATCGTAAGTCGTCTGTGCCGTCAGACCAGTCAAGGTAATAATAGAGTCTCCCATTGGTATTTGCACCATAGTCCCGCTACCCGGAACAAAACCGCTTAAGCCGTATTCCACATCAACTGCATTTGTATGGTCAACATCTACCACTTCAATGACAGCCTCCATACTCATTACATCCTTTATAGAGAAAGAAATAGGTTCCAGACACGAAGGAATAGCCTCAAGCAGCACATCATCCAAATACAAATAATCACCATAATAATAATAATCACCATAATAATAATCATACTCTTCATAACTATGAGAGATACCCAAAAAGCCGACTGTCACTTCCTCACCTGTATATTCCGACAAATCCACAGTTTCCTTTTTCCATTCTGTGCTTTGCAATGGGCCGGCTACTGTATCCGTTGTACCGTTCTCTCTGTAAACAAGCACATGAAATTCCGCACCGGTATCATAATAATCCGTTGGATTCTTGAAATAGAATATCAAACGGGTATCAACGTCCAGAAGTACTGTGGGAGTTTTCAATACATTGGTATTCCCATCTGTATTATAATAGGAGTCGAAACGCACGCAAGCACCATCATAACCACCACTCACATAAGACCACTTATAACTTTCATTGGTCGTACTCCCTTCCGAATTATCCCAACAATCGGGTATTCCCGCTGTCAATGCGTTGAAATTCTCACTGAACGGCAAATTAGTCGTAACACATTTTGTCTTGAACTGTAATGGTCCTACCCATTCACTGTCACCCTCTGCGCACACTGCCTGGACATAGGCATAATACACAGTATTTTCTGTCAGCGCAGATACCGGGCAATTTGTTGAAACATTCTCTTGTTCAAAGACTGCACTTTCGTCTGTAGCAGGATCCGTTGACTGTGTTGCAAACACCTTAACATTGTATGTCCTGTCATCGGCAAAAACAAGCGTCGCACCATTTGCAGTTAGACCAGAAAGTGTCGGCAACTGAGGTCTGGGACATAATATTTTTGTTATGGATACATTGTCAACAGCAGCAGCTGGATCTGATCCTGTAGAATAATCATTTTCCCAGAAAAAAGCCAAATTGTATTGGCCGGGCAACAAGTGTTGTTCACTGACACAGGTCTGCCAAGCATCCGACTGGTTCAACCGGGTTGTCCCGCTCAATGAGATCCAACCATCTGGAATGGTAACTGATGAACCCAAGGACAAGCCTGCATCTGATCCTGCCTCCAATGTCACACTCGCAGGAACCAAAACGGCTGCCAGATAATCGAACGAACTTTCACCTTTCCCTTTCCAGTCAAAGCTGAACAAGTAATCACCCTCTTCCGTTACTTCCAACAACCGGGTTGCCCATACATTGGTTTCAGCTGTATTAGTGTATGAATTACTTGTTCCTCCGTTGTTTGATATATAGAGCGCTTTTGTTCCACCATTATTTACAGCAGAACCGATTACCCAAGCATTGGTAGCTGTTCCATTCAGGAAGTTCCAGCCTATATTTCCCTCAAAATCACATACAAACGGAAGTGAGATTGGCATTTGAGGCGTTGTAAATGTTATTGCTGCAGACCATTCGCTTTGACCATCAACACTTCCACAATCAGCCTGAACGCGTACAGAATAAGTAGTTGCCTCACTTAAATTTTCATACGTAAATGGATTCTCAGCAGCCGGCACAACAATAGGAGTTTCAGAACCTTCTGCTGTCAACTCCAGATTCCATGCCGTTTCTGTTCCTTGCGCACTCCAGGAAAACGTTGCTCCAGTAGCAGTCACATTCGTAACAGTCAAAGACTGTGGACGCACACAAGTTGGCTTATCATGCACCTCTACATTATCCACATAGAACACAGATGGTATACCTGCCTCCGCATAAATTACCCATACATAATTATCAGTAAAAAAGCCAGTGGCATCTATTGCAGAAATATCATACCATTCACCAGGTTCAATACTATCTTGTATGATTGGAACATAGTTCATAATATCATTCGCATCTGCAACACCTACAGAAAAACGCTGGCGCGCCGAACCTGTTGCATATATCTTAAATGCCAATTCAGATGCACTTGAGCTACCTAAAATTACAGGCGAAAACAGATACGAATAGTTTTCTGCTGTACTTTCCAGTTTCAAGGCGTTACCTGAATCACCATATTTATAAGCTGATTGCAACACAGGAACATTAGCTCCGGATCCGACCCAACATGCTGGCATCGAAGCTCCATTAAATGACTCCATCTCAATAGGTAACGCAACACCCTCACACAGCGTATTAAATGATATCAATACCCATGAAGATGTATTGTCATAAATATCCTCTGCATTCTGACGGATCAACATATAATATATTGTTCCCGAGGATAATCCGTTAATCGGCAACTGATTTGTCGTCATTTCAACGGCTCTTCCAACAAGCAAAACCCCATCGGAACCCTCTGCTATTGCAGCAAAAGCACTATTTGCCATCGTTGTTGACAGCTGATTAGTGGAGACCACATAATCATAACGCAAAAAGTCGCCATCATCACGATTTGGCGACGGCTCGCATTCCCATGACACTACAGCTGTAGTTTGGGTTAGGCTAGCAACAGACAACCCAGTTGGCGCAGGAGCCTGTCCATAAGCAATAAAACTACTTAAAAATAGGCTTAGCATAAATAGCCAACCCATTAAGCCTCTTCGAGCAAACAAAGTAGAAAAAATACGTTTTTCCATAGGCTAAAATTTTAGATGAATAATAGAGTTAATTGTATAGTTGTATAAAACACCAATATCATCCTGATTATATCTGCAAAAAACCACAAAAGCAAGTAAAATAGACCAGCCTTATTCCCGTATAATTTAGTTTGCAGTTTTGCAAAAAAGTTTACAAAATGTCAGACTGAGTCCAAACAAACAGCATTTCAAAGGCTACATTCTAACAGATTCGTCTATCAAAAGCCATTTATATAACAAAATGCTATATTTTTTTCAACATTCCACCAATAAAGACACATATTCTATGTTGCAAATATACAAATGAAAACCAAACAACAATGGTATGTTTTGTTTTTTTAACCTAACATTCCAACAAAACACCCAACAAACCAATTGAAACAAAAAATATGAATTAAGCAATAAAAGCTATTTTTTCGAAATACAAAACCGCTACACCCTTCTAGTAACTTTAACAGTTCTCCACATTATAACGCTATTATATTCCATTCTACCCTTTAAATGTATATATTGAAATGCTATGAAAAACGAAAGTTCAAAACGAAATAAATAAGAAAGGACTCTATTGCGTCCTTTAAACGCAAAAGAGTCCTTAGACAAAACCGGATCACCTTATTAATCAACCACAGCTTTCAGCACTGAAACCTCTGCATTGGTAAAAGAACGGACTTCAATAATATAGACACCCTGCCTTTCAGGCTGAGGTATATAAACCTCTCCATTCTGAATAGACCATTTACCTAGTGGTAAGCCCATACTTGACCACACCAAAGCTTCTCCTGTTCCCAGATTTGGTGCACTGACTTTCCACATACCTCCAACATTTGCGAGTGAAGGCTGCATACTGCCCGACTCTTTCGGCTCAGGATATAGTGGACAAGTCAAGATTTCTTCCGTTTTACCAGCGCAAACCAAACCAACCTGATAATAATCACCCCAAACAAACTCATTGCCCTCACCTAAATACAAATAAGGACCATACTCATTTATGGGTTCACCATTCCTATACCACCTGTAAGAAACAAAATCATAACCCCCATTATATTGGGCATTCTTAATGGCTATGGCATCATTCCATTTCTGTTGCAGGATATGTCGCGAATATAAAACACCAAATTCGATCGGGAATTGGACATTTCCACATTTGTTATAATTGTAAACCGTCAATAAAGCAGAATAATTACCTGGTTCCACTTGAATCCCTGAACTATTTCTCAGAGGAAGTACTATCACTGATTCATCGGTTATCGGATGATTTAATATATCTCCAAAAGTGACTTTCCCTTCTCCCTCAAAGACAAGATCATATTGTTTGGCACTACCAGCCTCTACATGATAGGAGATTATGATTGCCGTATCATCGGCACAAACTTCAGAAGGAATCTCATCAAGCGCAACCAACAGATTCTCCATTACTGTAATCTGTTTCACATAAACGATACTATCGCAATCAAGCATAGAACTCTGCAAAGAAGAATAGAACACACTATCCCCCAGAAAGTCCTGTCCATTTATAGTCACTCCCCTCCACTGCAACACCTGATCATCGCATATAGTATCTGGATCTTCAACGACAGTATCTACCTGCAATACGTTGAGGCGCAATGTCAGAAGACTATCACATCCGGCAACATTCTGAAGTAAAATAGGATATTCTCCTGGTTCTTTATACAATGCACCTTCGAATTCAACTGAATCACCCGCACAAATATATTGCTCAGTAACAGCCTCATTAGGTCCTATGGCAGGAACATAAACATCAAATGTATCTATTCCAAAACATGTAATATCTCCCACCATTCCTACTTTCAATTGTACCTGGAATGTATCCCCTTCATTTGGAAGAACCAATGGATCGGGATATCTTGCTGTAGAAAAGACGGTCGAAGATCCATCATCATTGATACGCGACCACTCATAGCTTCCACATGTATCCATTGTATTCACTTCCATTTCCCTACCATCTATAAAATAATAACCAAAAATAGAACTATTATTCGTAATGGAAACGCGGTTGATACAATCTTCCGGCGTATGCGTGAAGGTTGCCCTTGCTTTAGGATAACGTGCCATAGCCGAAGCTCGCAAAGTAAAATAACATTCCTCATTTGCCAAGGAGATCAAATCGCATGCATAGAGATTGGAATCATTGGAAGCAATATATAATTCCTGCGCAGTTGAATCCTGGCCCGCGTAAAAAGGCTCATCAGGATTATTGGGTTTGTACCAGCGGTATTTAAAACCTGGATCAACGGCCAATGTTCTCGGTTTTTCGCCACACGTAACCCCAATAATTTCACCCGAAGAACACCCTAGAGTAAAATAACCATACCCCCAATGAGCGGTAGGCGAACAACCAGACGTACGAATTCTCACCTTTACATTCTGCCCTATATAATCCTGTAAATTTATGCCTATAGTAGTCCATTCACGCCAATAAATATCACTCTCCGAACCGATATGCCATCCTTCAGCCATTCCTGATGTAGGCGGGCGAAAATCGGCTACACCACAAGTAGGACTCAATTGGTTATTGTTCATATCCAAAATTTCCAAATAGAATGTAGGTTGTTCTGGACGCTCATGCCCACCCGATTGAGAAACAACTGCATACTTTACCTGTAGTACCCCAATATCTTCTGTCACAAGAATTGTATATGTCACACTTTGTCCATATCCACCTTCATCCCAGTTTCCCAATCTGACGGCAGCAATCTCACCCGGTGGAACAGTGGGCAACATGCCATTGGTTCTCGGATCTGTCTCACCGGGAACATAATGAATGGTATGCCTACTTTCTATTGATTCATAACCATAATCTATAAAGCCCACATTGTCAAATATAGCATCGTCCATCTCTGACAGATAATCACCATATGTACAGGTGACACCGGGAGCACTAAAATTCAGATAATCCAAACAGTGGGCCGCTGGATCATAAATCAGAATATTTGTATATTCCACCCATCTACTATGCTCGCCATCACCCCAAGAACGCACTCTGAAGGTATAAATGCCTTCGGGCAATGTAGTAAGCCCCATTTGTATTTCTTGTGTCGTCAAACCAGATTGGGCAGCCACAGGATCAGTCGACTGTGAGCCATACAATTCAAAATCCCACGAATCAGCCGTACCTGTCCAAGAAAATTTGGCATTATTGCCTACTGCAGCGTATGAAAGATTGTCTGGCAATTCAAACCCATCGCTCGAAGTCAAAACTCTTGTTACTTGAACATTATCAATGCAAGCGCCAGGTGTCATTGGATCGGCAGAAGAATTATTGACCACCCACACGAAGACCAGATTATAGTTAACACCCGTTGTAACATTAACAGAACCGGTAACATTCTTAAACGCCGCATTCTGTTTCATCGGTTGTGTAATCGCTTGGCTTCGGGGTTCTGAAGTACGCAAATCATTAATCAAATTAAGCTGTATATAGCTCGGTATTACTGCACCGGACTGCATACCCACAATACTTTGATTGGCAGGTACCCATGCCACATACAATCCATCGGACGAATTTCCGACCGCTTTCCAGTCAAATGAAACATTATATTGCCCAGCCGGCAACATATATGTACGATAGGCTGCAATAAGATAGGACCCTTTGTCATATCCCACATTATTATCTTTATCTACCACATACAAAGAAGATGCGCCATAACGTGATGTCAGATTTCCTACTTCCCAATGCGTCAACACTGAATTACTGGGCTGGAATAGATTGGGCGGTACATCTGCAAACTGCCAATTGGCATTGTCTGCGGCATCCTCAAATGTTGCTTCATATGGTACAGCCGTAACAGGACCAGCCCACGCAGGAAACACATGCGACAAGACAATGGCCTGCACCAAACAAAATACTCTACATAACAAACGGTTTGACATAATCCCTGATTTTATAACTTACAATTTTTTCCTGCAACGCTCAATCATCATCCTATTCTTTTTGCATTGGCAACAAGCTATCTTCCTAACTATTTAAATGGAAGGCTGTCTTCAAAAATCAGACAACCTTCCATTTTCCACTGCCCAAATATAGGAATTACTCCGAAAGAATAATAAATTCTACACGTCTGTTCTTAGCACGTCCTTCTTCCGTTTCATTTGTTGCTATTGGTGCCATTTCACCCTTTCCTTCATATTCTATACGGTCTGCACTAATACCTCTGCTTATCATCTCACCTCTAACCGACCTTGCACGTCCTTCCGACAATTTCTGGTTAGATGCGTCTGAGCCTACACTATCTGTATGTCCGATAATCTTTATACGGACAGAAGGATTTTCAGACAAAAAGTCGTACAAATCTTCCAGTGTTTGTGCCGATTCAGGCAACACCACAGTCTTATTCGTTGCAAAATGCACATCAAGCAAGGTCACTACGTTTTTCTTGATTTCCTGCAACAATACATGCACCGTATCACCCTCTACATATGTAAATACGCCCGTATACGGCAAATAGCCAGCTCTTCTGATATATCCGGAATAGGTACCTGCCTCTAATTTTGTATGGAACATACCATCCGTAGATGTTGTGTCAATAAACAATGCTACTTCACCCGCTTCGTCATAAATCTCAACGGAAGCACTATCCAAGGCAAGCATGGTTTCCCCATTTTGTACCACACCACACATATACACAGGAGGTACAGGCGGAACCGGCTTCGGTTGAGGCTTCGGTTTGGGCTTCGGTTTGGGTCTTGGCCGGCGTGGAGGCTGAGGTTTTTCAAACTCATACATTACCGTAAACTTCACCCCAATCGTCAATGGATTGAGCAAGGAAGCCGCAGCTCCTTCCGTAGACAGCGTAGTATTCACTCCCCTCAGATAAGGAGTCTCATTTTCGAAAACCGGCAGGTGTCCAGTCTGTGACGTCGCATTCGCAACGTCAATCGGGCGTGCCGCCTCAGCGTTCCTTTGATAATCATTCAGAGACAGAAGTCCATAATCAATAAACATACTGGCTCTATAATGCAGAAGCTGTTTAAATGTCCTTTTCGGACGTCTCATTCCCCTTCTACGTCTTGGTGGTTTAGCAGCCAACCACTCATCCAAATCCACTCCCACTTCGGCAGCCAAAGCCAACGAGGGCATTTTCAAATAAAGTTCACCTTTGTCTTTATGTTTTTCAGAAACAATATTATGCGTATATGCGTTCTGAATTTCATCAATAAACTGTTCGTCTGTTGCTGTAATATCCAACACTCCTCTCGAAGAATAGCCCGCAGCCATTGGAATACCCACTTTTGCACCAGCCAAAAAGAAGATACGTTGGAACTGTGCACCTGCCATGACGGGAAGATAGACCATTCCAACATTGCGCGTTTCCTTCCATTTGTTGAAACCATAATGGTATACCATCGGATAATCCGGATAAATCAGAGGACGGTCAATGGTGAAATCTGTAATACGACTTGTCGAATTGAGGAAATCAAAGTCAAAGCCCGTTTGAAACAGAAAATTATTATTCTGCAATTCATAAAACAGACTCATACCAGCAATAACGCCCCCCCGCGTTTTCAGGTCAAACCTCCCCAAGTCATCAAATTTACTATCTATCAAGGCTGCATACCCAATTTTTGGAGATATGCCTACATAATGAGTCTGAGCATATATAGACGATAGCGGTAAACTGAAAATAATTACAAACAAGACCGTCAATGCTGTTTTATTTATGCTGTTTTTCATAATGCTCTCTGTTTATTTAACAATGACACGATAAGTTTCTCTCTTCCCTTCCGAATTGGTAACTTCAAGAATATATAAGCCTTCCATCTTTGGCAAACAGATTTCTGCGCGCTCCTCCACATATTCTTCCATCACTTTTACCCCCATTGCATTATAGACCTTGATTTGTACCGGTTCATTAACAACAACCTCTACGACTTGGCCATTATAAGTCATATTATTTAAACTTATAACCAGTTTGTCTTTTTCTTCCTCAGATATTTCCACTGGGGTAAACGGACAAGTCATAACAGTAACATTATCGTCAACACGTGTCAGCAGCACAGCATATTCCGCATTAATATCCAATTTCTCTTCCGGAACATATAAATACGAATGAGTCTGACCTTCCATTGGGCTTCCATCCTTATACCATTGATATGCCGAGAATGTATATCCTCCGTTCCACCGGTCATTGGTTACACTCAACATATCATCCCAACGCTGAACAATAACGCTGTCAGGATATAGGACCTCATACGAGAATGGGTATTTCTTGTCACCGCAATTTATATCGTGCAAAACCAATTCCGCTGTATAAATTCCCGGCAAAACCTTGTCTGGAAGTTCCACAACAAATGCGTCCGTTCCATCGGCAGAAAGGTCAGAAGCGAGATGGTTAAAATCAGCGAATCCTCCATTCTTAGCCTCTTCCGAGAAAAGTATGCTATATTCTGCATATCCACCGCCATAACGTTGCACCTCAATATTGAGCGCTTCTTGGTCGGCACAAACAGCCTCAATCGGTTCAATCAGTTCTGCCTCCAGACATTCAGTAACAATCTCGATTATTTCCGGTTCCGTTGCACAACCATAGCTGTTATACACAATTAGCTCATATGTTCCTGGAGCCAAAGCATCAGTTGGTGCATTCATTTCACCATTTAATGTATAATAATAATCGTCTTCCTGCATTGTGATTTCAATACTTCCCGAATTGGGTCCTGTCATAGCATCTGTTTTAGATGCAACATAATTTATACGAGGCAATACAGTCAGCTTTATAGAGTCTATCAAACTATCACAGCCACTTACGTATTGATAGCTTTTCGTATAGACGCCCGTTCTTGAATACTTTGAACCTTTAAACTCCAAGGTATCGCCATAGCAAATAGTCGTATCCAGTACAAAGGTTTCTGCCTCCAGAAAATCCACCTTTACTCTATAAATTACGCTGTCGCAATCCAATTGGTTTTTAATTGGATATTCATATTCTCCAGGTTCAGTGATACCCGTAAAATATTCATCAGAATACACATCCCCTTCACATACGTACACATTCTTCATAGGTAATGTGTCTGTAACTTGCCATGCTACGATTGCTGTATCCGCCAAATCAAAATATTCTCCATTGCAGGCTGAGAACTGCATTCTAACAGTTACCGTATCGATACCATCTTCCTGGTTAATTTGCAACGAATCGCCTTTACCAAGAACTTGTCCATCGAACCCGGCTCCTTTATACCAAGTCATTTCATAAACCGGCGTTGTCAACGGAGTAAAACGCCACGCTTCCTGTTGAGCCTCCCATGTAGGTGAAGTAGTGTTTCTTCCCGGTGCAGCAATACCATCTGTACCTTCCGCATTTTGGAGACCAATGATACCAATACCGTCATTCCAATCCGGACAAGCCAAACGTTGCTCCACATACACATCTATGATACTTGTTCCCTCATACAACACTATCTGATAAGTATTCCAATCACTTGTACAACTAAAATTAGGAACTTTATGCCATGACACAGTAAGCGTACGACAAGGATATTCTCCCAACAAGCCATAATAAATACCACCACCGGTATTATTTGTTGTAATCTTATTCGGGTCTATATCCTCGCAAACGCCGTAAATGGCATTACGCCAAAAATGGCCTCCATCTCCATCTACAAAATCGGGCGACGGGATATCCGGTTCATCTCTCAATACATAACCACTTGCTTGATTCGCCACTTGGGTATCAAATGAAATAATACCATTTGCACCGACTACAGCTTGCTGATAAACATTTTCAAAAAAACAGAAACTAAACGGCAACTGAATCACGTCTCCCCAAACATCATCCCGATTTACAAAAATGGGCGTTCCCATATCAAATGGGAAAGGCGGATTATACGCAATCTGGTCAACACGATAACCAACAATACTACCACCTCCACCAACAATTTTGGGAACAATTGTATAAGATGCGCCATTACATTCCGGAATAATCTTTTTCACACCATGCTCGTCTATTTCGTTTGCAAAGAACGACACCTCTGGACATGCACTGGCAGCCATATCTACATTCTCTCCAATAATCCGTACATCTGAGACCTCTCCCCAAATACTTGTAGTACCATCTGGACATACAGTGCGCACCCAGAATGTATACATACCTGTTGCCATATCCTCCGTATTCAGAGTAAAAGAAGTTGTATTCAGGCCAAAAACGGTATCCTGCACGCCAGTAGCATCCATCCAATATATCAAATCATACGTAACACCAGAATATCCATCCCAGGTAACTGTTACAGTACCAATTGTCTCATCATCCGCTTGAATATTGGTTGGCACAAAACCACACTCACCAGTTGCCGGCCGGGCCTGCAACTGTACATTGTCAATACATGCCCCAGGATTATATGTATTGGAATTGTTATTACGCCACAAGAACACCAATTTATAAGTTGTATTGCCCGTCACTCTAACTGACGAAGAAGCATATCGCCATGAAGCAGCACCGCTAAGCCCAGCCGAAGTTCCATCGGAATAGGTTAATTTATACGCATTCAACAATGCGGGAGCTGTTGAATTCAAACTGGAGTTGGTAGCTACACTGGAGGGAGCCCAATAGGCAATAATCTCATCTGCATTTTGCTCTCCGAGCGATCTCCAAGAAAATGCCAAATCGTAATTTCCTGCTGGCAAAGAAAATTCCCTATAAGCCAATGTGTACATGGCAGCTTCAGCATACTTAGCCGCACTTGGGTCATTATCCGTATAGATATACAAACCACTATAACCTGACTTTTTGGCTCCATTACCAATCGTCCATTTGTTTTTGAAATTAACGTGGTTAATAATTGCTGAATTTCCCGGATTCAGAATCCATTCCTGATTCTCTATCGGATCCTCAAACCCACAATAATACGGAACAGTTGTCACGGGCGTTTGTCCAACTGACTGAGTTACTAGAAAACAAGAAAAGCAAAGAAACAACAACCGTTTCCATTTCTTTTTTTGCTGCCCATACTTACAGAAAGAAAGTAAAAAAGCGTTCATAGGCCACAAATGTTTTATTATTAATGGAAGAATGATCAAAACTTACGATTGCGCGAAACACTTTGTCAGTTTTTCATGGTAAAGTCATCCATAAAAATGCTATTTTGTTTTCGCAAATATACAAATGAAAGTGATACAGCAAGCATTCGTTTTGTTTTTTTAAGAAAAAAACCTCTATACAAACCGCACAATGCAAATCAATCAAAAAGAACACCCTTTATCATTTACACAAAAGAAATATAAATTACAATCAATACAAAAGGTATCAATTGTACAATCTCTCCAAACTTTTATATCGGTTTTTCTTTATCAGAAAGCGACATTCAAAATTATACTATAAAGTTTTTTTTCTTACCTTTGCAAGTCATGTCATATGCAAGTTGCAAACAATAACACAAACATCATAACGATATGGAGATGAAAAAACTCATAATCTACAACACACTCACACGTAAAAAAGAAGAGTTCAAGCCTATACATGAAGGACATGTAGGCATGTATGTCTGCGGTCCAACAGTTTATGGCGACGCCCATTTGGGCCATGCACGTCCAGCCATCACTTTCGACCTGCTATTCAGATATCTACACTATTTAGGTTATAAAGTACGCTATGTAAGAAACATAACAGACGTGGGACATTTGGAACATGATGCTGACGACGGCGAGGACAAAATAGCCAAAAAAGCACGACTGGAACAACTCGAGCCAATGGAAGTGGTACAATATTACCTAAACCGTTATCACCACGCCATGGAAGCATTGAATGTTCTGCCTCCCAGCATTGAACCCCATGCGTCAGGCCATATCATAGAGCAAATCGAGTTTATAAAACGCATACTGGATGCAGGCTATGCTTATGTCAGTGAAGGTTCTGTTTATTTTGATGTTGAAAAGTACAACAAACAATATCATTATGGCAAATTATCAGGACGAAATATAGAAGAACTGCTTGAAACTACCCGTGAATTGGACGGACAAACCGAAAAGCACCGCAGCATAGATTTTGCACTATGGAAGAAAGCACAGCCAGAACACATCATGCGTTGGCCTTCACCCTGGAGCGACGGTTTTCCCGGATGGCATCTTGAATGTTCCACTATGGGAACAAAATATTTAGGTGAACGCTTCGATATCCACGGAGGAGGTATGGATCTTATGTTTCCACACCATGAATGCGAAATTGCCCAATCAACAGCCGCCTTGGGTCATGAATCCGTAAATTACTGGATGCACAACAACATGCTAACTATCAACGGGCAAAAAATGGGCAAATCGCTAGGAAACTTTATCACCCTGGACGAGTTTTTCAATGGGACACACCCATTGCTCAAGCAAGCCTTTGCCCCTATGACCATACGTTTCTTTATGCTGCAGGCACATTATCGCAGTACCATCGATTTCAGCAACGAAGCGCTTGAAGCTGCAGAAAAAGGGTTTGAACGACTGAAAGAAGCCTACCAACGCTTGCTGAAGCTAAAAGCAAGCGAACACTCAAGCATTGACACAACGGGACTTCGCGAACGTTGTGAAGAGGCCATGAGCGATGACCTGAACTCACCTGTAGTTATCAGCCATCTATTTGAAAGTGCCAAAGCCATTAACACCATATCTGACGGCAAGGCAACAATTAGCGCAAACGATCTGAAAGAGCTGCAAGAAACATGGAAAGTGTTTACAGAAGACCTGCTGGGACTGAAAATGGAAGCAGAAAGCGATAACAAGAATTTACATGCTTATCAGAAAGCTGTTGATTTGCTTTTAAACATCCGTCTGGAAGCAAAAAAGAACAAAGATTGGGCAACATCCGATAAAATCAGAAACGAACTCACAGCCCTTGGCTTCTCCGTGAAAGATACCAAAGACGGATTCGAATGGAATTTATAAACTGCTACTTCAACATAACACGAGCATCACATGGAACAAACCAGACAACAAAAAATAGCCAGACTGCTTCAAAAAGAACTGGGCGACATTTTCCTTTTATTTGCCAAAAGCCATCAGGGCACTCTAATAAGCGTTAGTGAGGTTCGCATTAGTCCCGACCTAAGCATAGCACATGTTTATATAAGTATTTTCCCCGATGGAAAGGCGAAAGAAATTCTGAAAGCAGTTGAAGACAACGCCAAGACAATACGATTTGAGTTGGGTAACCGCGTACGCCATCAACTACGCATTATTCCAGAACTTAATTTCCATCATGACAAGACGCTTGATTATTTGGAAAACATCGACAATCTGTTGAAAAAATAGTCTGCGGCAACAAACGTCCGATGAAAACGGCATTTTTCATAGCCAAACGATACCTGCTTAGCAAGAAAAGCCATAACGCTATCAATATTGTATCCGGCATCTCGGCTGCAGGTGTATGTGTAGCAACAGCTGCACTTATTTGTGTATTGTCCGTTCTTAACGGATTCAACGGCTTAATAGAAAGCATGTTTTCTGCCTTCGATCCAGATCTGCGCATTACTGCCATAGAAGGTAAAAGTCTACATACAGACAGTGTGTCGGTCATAAAAAAGTTACCTGAAATTGCATTATTTGCCGAAACAATCGAAGAAAATGCCTTGGTTCATTTTGCCAACAAACAACAGCCAGCCAAGATTAAAGGAGTTGATACTTGTTTCGCTGCGCTCACATCCATCGATTCCATCATGTTTGACGGAGAATATATGGTTTATGACGGCGCTTTTGAACGTTGCGTGGCAGGTGTTGGCCTAGCCAATAAGATGGGATTCAACGCACATTTTATTGACCCAGTCCGCATCTATGCGCCTCAACGCAACAAGCGAATCAATCTGTTACGCCCAGACAGAAACTTCAATGAAGCAGCCGTTTTTATCAGTGGTATATTTTCAGTTCAACAAAGTGAATACGATGATAACTATCTGCTAGTCTCTCTATCATTGGCTCGTGAACTGTTTGATTACGCACCCCAACAAGCGACAGCTATCGAACTGAAACTAGCACCAGGCGCAAATACCAAAGAAACAAAACGCAAAATACAGGAATTAATCGGAGAAAAATACAGCGTAAAGGACCGCTACGAGCAACAAGCTGATTTCTTCCGCATTGTAAGTATTGAAAAATGGATGACATTTTTCATTCTATCCTTTATTCTGCTCATTGCCACGTTTAACATCATCGGCTCTCTCTCCATGCTTATCATAGAAAAAAAGGAAGACATAGAGATTTTGCGTGCCATGGGTGCAACAGAAAAGCTTGTCAGGCGCATTTTTCTCCTGGAAGGATGGCTCATATCGACATTGGGGGCGCTCATCGGTTTAATCATAGGCTTAGCCTTATGTTTAACTCAGGAGCACTTCGGCTGGCTAAGTATGGGAAGCGGATATGTAATTGAAGCCTATCCGGTTGCTGTAAGAGCCATGGATATTATCATTATACTTTTCACTGTATTATTGCTGGGATTTGTCGCTGCATGGTATCCCAGCAGAAAAATCAAACTAACCTAGTCCGCATATGTTTAAACAAATAATACTACCCATTTTCTGCTTGTTCACTTCCATTTTTTTCCACTCATGTAACAACGGAATAAACGAGCCAACCAACAGCGTTACATTACGGCAACCTTTTACTGCTGGTTATGCTGTATATTACGGCACATATTACGATTATCTGGGTATTGACACTCATGTATTCGAACTTGATCTTTACACTGAAGGGCTAGGACTCGACAGTACGGGACAATATGTTGGAACCGGGCAAAATCTGTACATGACAGATATATTTTCAATCGGCAGTGACAGCTTACTTGCAGAAGGAAATTACACTATTGACACTTTATATCAATATACTACGGGAAGTGTTTTGGGAGGAGCGTCCTACGGAGGAATTCCCGGAGGCGCACTATTAATCAATATCAGCTCTACAGGCATCAGTTATGACTATATTATAAGTGGAACAATGACAGTTGCATATTCAAATGACTCTACTACCTTAAACTTTAAACTGCAAACAAAACAAGGCACCCTGATAGAAAATCAATTTCGCGGTATACTTCCGCAATTCAATATGTCAAATTCAGAAGACAGTGAGGATAGCTCACAAATCCATATAAATCACTATAAATCAAGCAAGAAACATTCAAAAACATGTTTTAAAGCAGAAAATCGCTTGTAAAGCACATCTATTTTTTTGCAGAAAAATGTCGCAAAAATTTGTTTGTTCAGATATAATTGCTACATTTGCCGCAGAACTTATTTATCAACCCTTAATTTAAGAACGAGTATGAAAAAAATGAAATTCTTTGCTATGGCTTTTGCAGCCATCGTTGCAGTAGCTTTTAGTGCATGCAACCAAAACCAACCGACAAATCCTGATGATGGTAATGACGGAAATGACACTACAACAACACCAACCCAAGTTGAAGTAGCATTGGAAGGTATATTGGTTGACACTTACTATGGAGAATCTTTCCCTGTTGTAGCAGAGACAGAGGCTTACACGCTTATATTAACCAATGAACAAGCAGGAACAACATATAGTGTTTCTTTAGCTTCTTATCCTAATGATTTAGCTGCTCCTGTTGAAGGAACATACACGATTGTTAAAGAAATTGCAGCTGCCGAACAAGCAACTGTAACTAAAGTTATTGGCAAGGGTGAAAGTGCAGTAGAAGTTTCTGCTGAAAGCGGTGAACTTATTATCGCCGGCAATGCATCAGATATGGAAATTACATTGAACATCGCATTAGCTGACGGAGATAATGAAAAGTTACATTACAAGGGCAGTGCAATTGTGGCCGAATATAAATGGGAAAGTGCAGACGAATATGAACAGCTCAACATCACTTCTATGACAGTAAACGAGGATCTATCAGATTATAATTTATATTATTTCACACCTAAAGAAGGTGAGACTGTAGCACAAGGACAATTGAGTGCTGTCGTTACATCACCCCAATATCCCAACGGTATGTTGCAACTTATTCTTTGCTTTATGTTTAATGGAGACCAACAAAATGCAGCATCTTTGCCAACTGGAACTATCCCATTTGCAAACATGTATAACGGAAGTATGTCTGATGCGAATTTGGACTTTGTTACTGCAAGTGACTACTATATCTCTCTTTTGAATTATTATGGTTCTTCCTATTTCTTCTCTGAGATATATACAATTGGCACAGAAGGTATCATCAGCACACTTTACCCACAGGAAGGAACCTTGACAATCGAAGAAGGTTCAGCTGAAGGCACAATGAAATTCACTATTGATGCAACTTCATTCAATGGCAGCACATTCAAAGGAACATTTGAATTGCCAGAATACGTACCATCCTCTTCAGTTCCTCAACGCCTTGCTCCAAAAGCAGCAAAACAATGGGGACGCATGGTACCGGTAAAAGAAATACCAGTAGCATTTAAAAGAGCAAAATAACAAAAGATAAAGTCGTCAAAAAAGCCATGCTATTAGCATGGCTTTTTTGTTTCTAACAAGTAATACATTATTTGTATCTTTGCCTAAAAAAGTAATGTCCCATTCTACACATATTGAACTGTTATCTCCCGCCAAAAATGCAGAAATCGGCATTGAGGCCATCAAACATGGTGCAGATGCGATATATATTGGTGCGCCCAAATTTGGCGCACGACAAGCTGCAGGCAACGCGATAGAAGACATTCAAAAATTGACAGAATTTGCACATATTTATGGTGCTAAGATTCTGGTAACACTTAATACCATATTGACAGACGAGGAGCTAAATGAAGCAGAAAAACTGATTCTACAACTCTACGAAGCTGGAGCCGATGCGCTAATAGTTCAGGATATGGGCATATTATCCCTAAACCTCCCCCCTATCCGCCTACATGCCTCAACACAAGCAGACAACCGTACGCCGGAACGTGTGAAATTTTTACAGGATGTCGGTTTTTCACGCGTTGTATTGGCACGTGAATTAGGAATTGAAGAGATAAGAAATATACGACAACAAACAGATGTAGAATTAGAAGCATTTGTCCATGGTGCACTTTGCGTAAGCTACAGCGGTCAATGTTATCTAAGCCAAGCATTGTGTGGCAGGAGCGCCAACAGAGGTGCATGTGCTCAATTATGCCGTTTGCCTTATGACCTGATAGATGCAGAGGGACATGTTTGGCAAAGGCAAAAGCATTTGTTGTCATTGAAAGATATGGACCGTTCCGACTATCTAAAGGAACTATTGGATGCAGGCGTAAGTTCACTGAAGATTGAAGGAAGGCTGAAAGATATGGATTATGTAAAAAACATTGTCTCTTATTACCGGAAACGATTGGATTTGCTTTTGGGAAGTGACAAACCCTATCAGCAAGCCTCATTCGGCAGAACCATACACTTTTTTGAACCCAACCCTCAAAAAACTTTCCATCGCGGTGCCACAGACTATTTCCTACATGAACGTACATTAATGGCACAATGGGATACACCAAAGTCCATGGGTGAACCCATTGGAAAAATCAAAAGCATACGAGGCAAACAACTATGGTTGGCAACAAATAAGACCTTGCAAAATGGTGATGGCTTGTGCTATGTAGGAAAAGATGGTTTCACCGGCTTCAGAATAAACACATTGAAAGACGGTGTTATACAAGCCACTTCATCTCTGCAAGAAGCATTGCCAGGAACTATTATCTATCGAAACTTTGACCAACAATTTGAACAGCAACTGGCACAAAAAACAGCCGAAAGGAAACTGCCCGTGAAATGGGTGCTTAGTCCGACTGACAACGGATTCAGATTGTCTTTGACAGAGTTGAGCAGAAACATCTGTACTGATGTAGATATCCCTGTTACAAAAACAGCAGCGCAGAAACCAGAGCAAATGGCAAACACAATTGTCAGCCAGCTCAGTAAGCTAGGTGACACTCCTTTTGAAGCTGTAGAAATTGTTGCAGACGAAGCCAAAAAATTTTTCATTCCTGCCGGCATACTCAATACGGCAAGACGTGATGCCGTTGAGCAGTTGTTGCATGAATTGCAAAAAGACAGAAGAGAAAAGAAGCTGCACAAAGAACTACCAGTAGTTTTTCCACAAAACCAATTGGATTATACCAACAATATATACAATAAAGCAGCCGAAGCATTTTACAGACGACATGGTGCGCAAAGCATTCAACCGGCTTTCGAAAAACAAGCAGTAAAAGAAGCAAAACTCATGAGCTGCAAGTACTGCATACGATATGAAATGGGCATTTGCCCCAAACAAACCGCAAGAAAAGATATTCGCCCACATATGCCTCTTTACCTAGTAAGCGGAAAAAATCGCCTTCAACTACATTTCGACTGCCAACGATGCGAAATGTACATCACCAAAGCATAACCTCAAAACCATTCGTATTTAACCATCTTATAATAGAAAGTGCTGCATCAAAGAAATATAAAAACATACCAGGAATTTTTGATTAGGCCAAATCTGCTTATTTTTGTAACGAAATCATTATAGCTATCAAATGACAGATATTGTATTATTGGGATTACTTATCCCCTTTCTCGGAACGACAGCCGGTGCCGCATGTGTTTTCTTAACAGGAGAGCGCATGCACCCATACTTGCAGAAAGGTTTGCTAGGCTTTGCTTCCGGGGTGATGGTGGCTGCCAGCGTATGGTCGCTCATCATTCCTGCCATGGATATGAGTGCAGAACTGGGTAATATGGCCTTTCTTCCATCTGCCATTGGAGTGGCTGGCGGCATGCTGTTTTTATGGCTGATGGACAGACTCATTCCACATTTACACCTTGGAAGCCAAGCACCGGAAGGTCCACACAGCAACTTGAGCAAAAGGGCAATGCTCGTATTGGCAGTTACCCTTCACAATATCCCAGAAGGCATGGCGGTTGGTGTCGTCTTTGCTGGAGCATTGGCTGGCGAGTTTTCCATGAGCATTGCCGGAGCATTTGCCCTGGCTATCGGTATAGCTATACAAAACTTTCCTGAAGGAGCAGTAATTTCATTACCACTGCGTAGCGAAGGTGCCAGCCGTAGTAGAGCTTTCGGCCTAGGTGTACTTTCTGGAATTGTCGAACCATTAGGAGCACTACTTACCATTTGGCTGGCCAATTATATCACACCGGCTTTACCCTACCTGCTGACATTTGCCGCCGGTGCCATGCTTTATGTGGTAGTGGAAGAACTTATTCCCGAATCAGCAGAGGGTAACCACTCCAATGTAGGCACCTTTGGATTTGGAGCTGGCTTTATACTTATGATGATATTAGACGTTGCATTAGGCTAAAACTGCGAGCAGCCTGACAACATCCTCAAACATTACTGATATTCAATAATATAGTATTTCAAAACGATATTACTCTTTTACTTTATAACCGGTTTTCGATTATTCTAACACTAGTCGGAGGCGCCTCGGAAGTGCCAAATCATAAAACTGCGTTTTGCATTTGTCACTCCGCTCGGCTTTCACTATCTCTGGATAAGATAGGAGGCGCCTCGGAATTGTCAAATCACAAAACTGCGTTTTGCATTTGCCACTCCGCTCGGCTTTCACTATCTTTGCAGCGTAATTCATTAAAGAAGAATTTATTTATTCACAACCATATCTTGTCAACAAACAATCCATTGAACAAGGTATATTAAAGATTAAAGTTATGACAATTGATCAATTTAATTTTGCCGGTAAAAAGGCTATTGTAAGGGTAGACTTCAATGTACCCTTGGATGAAAACGGAAAAATTACAGATGATACCCGTATTCGTGGAGCATTGCCTACCTTGAAAAAGATTTTGAACGATGGCGGCAGTGTTATCATTATGTCACACATGGGCAAACCCAAAGGAAAAGTCAACCCCAAACTATCATTAAGCCAAATTGTAGATGCCGTATCAGAAAAATTGGGTGTCAAAGTTCAATTTGCTCCTGATTGTGCCAAAGCAGGTGCTGCAGCTGCTGCATTGAAACCCGGTGAGGTTTTGTTACTTGAAAACCTCCGCTTCTATGGAGAAGAGGAAGGCAAGCCTGTTGGCATAGAAAAAGATGACCCAGCATATGAAGATGCCAAAAAGGCCATGAAGGCTGCACAAAAGGAATTTGCCAAAACATTGGCTTCCTACGCTGACTGCTATGTGAACGATGCGTTTGGAACTGCTCACCGCAAGCATGCTTCAACAGCTGTCATCGCCGATTATTTTGATGCCGACCACAAAATGTTGGGCTATTTGATGGAAAAGGAAGTACAAGCCGTTGACAATGTTCTTAGCAACATCAAACATCCGTTCACGGCCATCATGGGAGGTTCCAAAGTATCTACCAAAATCGGTATTATCGAAAACCTCATGGATAAAGTAGATAACCTGATTTTGTGCGGCGGTATGACTTATACCTTTGCCAAAGCTCAAGGCGGACATATAGGTAACTCCATCTGCGAAGACGACAAACTGGATTTGGCTCTTGATATCATTGCCAAGGCTAAAGCTAAAGGGGTAAACCTTGTTTTGGGTACTGACTGCGTGGCAGCAGACAGATTTGCCAACGACGCCAACACTCAAATTGTTCCAGCCAACAACATTCCTGATGGCTGGGAGGGATTGGATGCCGGTCCTGAAACCCGTAAGGCATTTGCAGCTGCCATTGAAGGAGCCAAGACTATTCTATGGAACGGCCCTGCAGGTGTATTTGAATTCGACAACTTTACCGACGGTTCACGTGCCATTGCAGAAGCCATTGCCAAAGCTACTGCAGCAGGCGCATTTTCACTGATTGGTGGAGGTGATTCTGTGGCATGTATCAATAAATTCGGTATGGCCGATAAAGTATCCTATATCTCAACCGGTGGCGGTGCATTGCTTGAAGCAATCGAAGGAAAAGTATTGCCTGGAATTGCTGCCATCAAAGGAGAATAAACCATAACATTGATTCATTCAGAAAAGGCTTTCCTGCATGACGGCACGGACAGCCTTTTCTTTTTTAAGCAACTCACATGAGCACAATTCGTAATATTATTTTCGACATGGGGGGTGTTATCCTCAGTCTGGACAGAAGCAAATGCGTTGAACGCTTTATTGAAATCGGGATTAAAAACGCCAATGAGCTATTGGATGAGTTTCATCAGAAAGGGCTTTTCCTACGCATTGAAGACGGAAGCATGAATGCCGAAAATTTTCGCTTGGAATTAAGCAAAATTGCCAATCGTGAATTAAGCTACGAAGAAATTGAATACGCTTGGTTAGGTTTTATTGTTGATGTACCTCAATACAAGCTGGATTACCTATCATTCTTACGTGAAAAAGGCTTCAAAGTCTATCTGTTAAGCAACACCAACCCCTACGTAATGAACTGGGTAAGAAGCAGCCGATTAACAGCCGCCGGCAAACCGCTGGACGCCTATATGGACCACCTTTTTCTTTCATACGAAATGAAATGTGTCAAACCGGATCCCATTATCTTTCAAACCATGTTAGACTCTGCAAACATACGCGCAGAAGAAAGTATCTTCATTGACGACAGCGCATCCAATATTGCAACAGCTACCAAGATGGGATTCCACGCTATACATTTGGCCACTAACGCTGATTTCAGGCCTGAAGTGGAAAAAATGCTGGAATAGTTTGTTCCATTGAACACGATAAAAGGCAACCTTGGTTGCCTTTTATAGATATCCTCTTATTATGCATCTCGTTTTGCTTTTGCGTTTTTCTTATACTCGCTTGGCGTCATACCAAAAACAGCCTTGAAGCACTTGCTGAAATACCTGGAGTCATTCATGCCCACCATATAAGTAACCTCTGTCACATTATATCTATCATCCTCCAGCAATTGGGCCGCTCTCTTGATTCGTATTTCCCGAATGAACTCAACCGGTGATAGACCGGTAAGCCCTTTCAATTTATTGAAAAATACCGTTCGTCCCAAAGCCATTTCAGAAACCAAATCATCCACCGTAAGATTATTGTTGTCCATGTTTCTCTCCATAAAATCAAGCAATTTAGCCAGGAAAGCCTCTTCTGGAGATACACCATCCTTTTCAATCTTCTTGGGATTAAGCTTCAAAAGCTCGTTTCTATAACGTTCCTGAAGCTTCTGACGCAATTCCAATAGATTATTGACACGTGCTTCCAAATAGACAGGAGAGAAGGGTTTGGTAATATAATCATCCGCTCCAAAGCGTAAAGCCTCCAGACGGCTTTCTACAGCCGTTTTCGCTGTTAAAAGTATAATAGGTATATGACTGGTCTTTTCATCGCTTTTAAGCGCGTTTGTAAGCTCCAAACCATCCATCTCGGGCATCATAAGGTCTGTAATTATCAGATCGGGTATATTTGTCAGTGCCACTTCCATGCCCTGCTTTCCATCCACAGCAAACAATACCTTATAATTATTCTTAAACAGATTAATAAGGAAGTTTCTCATATCCTGATTGTCTTCTACAATAAGCATAGTAAATTGCGATTTAGGAGTATTTTCCAGATTAATGCCCAGATGTTTGTCTATTACATCTTCTCCATTTGCCGTTTCGCTTCCCATCTTGTCATTCACGATGAAATCAACCGACTGCGGATCAAAATGTTCTTTACCTTTCTTGAATGTGACAATAAAGGTAGTCCCTTTATTCTCTGCACTCTCCACATCTATGGTACCCTTATGCAGATCTACCAGCTCTTTTACCAGATTCAATCCAATACCAGATCCCTTGATGGTAAACTTACCCAACTTTTGCGTATCACTGGTTGAAACAAATCTGGAAAAAAGTGCATTGTGTTTGTCTTTCGATATACCGATGCCTTCATCCTGCACATACATTCGCACATTTTCATTATCTTCTTCCAATCTAACCGTAATGTTGCGATTGTCAGGCGTAAACTTAAATGCATTCGACAACAGATTATACAATATGATATCAATTTTATCCTGGTCGACCCATAATATAGTATCGTTCAGAGTACTTTGTACTGTAAAATTAATATTTTTCTCCTGTGCCTCCTTATTGAAATTGGCGCAAATATTTTTAACCAAAGCATCAATATGGGTAGGCTGAATTTTCAAGCGCATTTTCTTGTTTTGAATCTTCCGGAAATCAAGAATCTGATTGATCATACGCATCATCCTCTCCGTATTACTTTGTACCACAAGCAATTGCTCTCTGACAGATGGAGAAATTTTTTCATTGTGAAGAATGTTCTCTACTGGTCCGAGAATCAAACTTAAGGGCGTTCTCAATTCGTGTGAGATGTTGGTAAAGAAACGGAGTTTATTGTCCATTACCTGCCTTTCAATCTCCACCTCCGTATTCTTGTGATTGAATTGTATGGTAATGTAATAGACCATAAACAATAGAGCAATCATAAGCATAACATACAGAATATAAGCAAAAGGCGTTTCCCAGAACGATGGTTTTATAACGATAGTCAGCACAGCATCATTATTCACCCATACACCGTCTTTATTAGTCGATTTTACCCTAAACTGATAAGTACCTTTGGATAGATTTGTATAGGTTGCCTTGCGCTGGGACTGTACATAGTTCCATTCTTTTTCAAAGCCATCAAGCATAAAGGCGTATTGTATCCTATCAGGCGTCCTCATGTCAAGCGCCGCATATTCTATACTGAAAACCGACTGCTTGTGGTTCAATACAATCTTGTCTGTATATCCAATGCTTTGTTTCAATGGCGAACCTGGAACTCCAACTGGTACATCCTGATTAAACAATTGGAAACGTGTAAATTCAATATTAGGGACATCATCACTACGCAGAATGCGAATCGGGTCAAAAACGACCAAACCCTTATTGCTACCAAAAGCCAATTTATTGGAAGCAAACACAGCGCCAGCCGCCTCTGAAAAATAAGAATCACTCGTCCCACCTAGGACATTGAAATTTTGGAAAGTATTATTTTCCACATCAAAGCGGGAAATCACATTTTCAGAACTAACCCACAAATTTCCAAACTTATCTTCCAATATACACAACACAATATCATTAAAAGCACCGCTCGATTTCATCGTATAAGCTTGGAAGTGGGCTGGTTCGGATATGGTTGCCTTTTTGAGAAGTTTATTCAATCCGCCCCCGAAAGTGCCAATCCATATATCCCCCTTTTTATCCTGATAAATATCATGTACATTATTATCACTTAAACACGACGCAACACCTGGTATCTTACTGCTGTAAAAGACCTCATATCTACCACCTTTTTCTAATTCTATCTGTAATAATCCGGCTGTTGTTCCTACCCATAATATGCCTTCATCGTCAGAAAAAAGGCAACGGACCTTGGAATACTTATCCAAATCATAAAATTCAAGACCACTTTGCGCATGCTGGAAATAAATTTGTCCGCCATTTTCCACAGCCCTATTTAACCCACCACCAAACGTACCTATCCAGATTTCGCCTTGCTTCGATTCGACTATTGAATAAACATTATCATTGGACAATGAACTCTTATTCAAATCACTATGTTGAAAATGCGAGAGTTTATATGCGCCAGTTGTTTCATCTTTCGTCAACAGAAACAACCCTGCTCCTTTCGTTCCCAGCCATATCCTTCCTTTGGAATCTTGAAAAATGGTATACACCAATTGTCTGAAAGCAGTAGCATGCGGATTTTGTTGAATGCTTCCATCCTTACACAATACCCCAATAGGCTGCAATTGGGCATCATAACATCTGGTATATCCATCTTTTGTGGCAATCAACACGTTCCCATCGGCCAACTCATATACGGAACGGACTTCATTGGAAGTCAGCGTATTCTGTTCTTTGTCCATCTTATAAAGCTGGAACTGCGTCTCTATGGCAGCAATCTTTTCCAGGCCCTTATTATAGGTACACATCCACAAATTGCCCTCTTTATCGGAAAATGCCGTATGTATAAGATTGGAAAATCTGCAATCTTTTGAGTTTGGCTCATTAAAAAACGGACGTAATTCATCTGTCTCTCTGTCATACCAGGAAAAGCCTCCTCCTTGTGGATTTATCCATAACCTTTGGTTTATATCCTCAAATATCAGCAAATTTGGCTGGATAGAGCTGACATGCGCAGCATCAACCTTTGGCGTAAACAATTTCAGGGATGCCTGCTGACATTGGTAACGGAATATACCTGGTTGGTCGGCCTCTAACCATATAAGCCCAAATGAATCTTGCGTTACAGAAAAAAAGCAGTTTGTATGAATATCTCTGTTGTTTTCCTTTGAAAATTGCCGAATGGATGATGAAAGGGCGTCATAGACAAAGAATCCAGCCGTTTCGGTTGTAATAACTACATAACGTTGCAATACAACTTCTATATCTGATACACGTGTTTCCGTGCCGAGGAAAATGCGCTCAAACTGCCCTGTCGTATATGTGTATCTCCACAGAATACCTTTTTCAGCACCAAACCAGATACTTTTCTCTGTTGGACATGCGGCATAAAAACGATTAGTCTCCTTTTCTACATTTGGAAAGAACTGTTCCACATGACCAAGGCTATCGATAGCATTCAACCCACAATCTGTACCCACCCAGATAGTGCCCTTCAAGTCCTTAATCAGAAAATTAACTTTATTGTGAGACAAGGGTCTGTCAGTTTGGGGTGCATATTGCACAATCTCCAAAGAACCGTCACTTGGGTCTGAGACGGCACAAAGTAATCCTTCATTTTTTGTAGCAATCCATATAGACCCATCGTTTGCCTCCAGAAAAAATTTATCCCGCTGTACACTGTATGAAAAAGACTCAATCTTATCCGGCAAACTTCTGAATGTTTCCAAACGAGGATCAAAACGATGAAAACGTCCGTCATACGTTTGCATCCATATAAAACCAAACTTATCCTCATAAAGAAAATCTATGCGGTTGGTCGTGATTTCACTTGCATCACCCGGATATGACTTATAGGTTGTGAATTGTGTTCCATCAAATTTGCTTAAACCATCCCATGTTCCAAACCACATAAACCCTTTATGATCCTGCATGATTGACATAACCGTATTTTGAGACAAGCCATCATTTACGGAATAATGCTGGAATTTATATTCCACTTGGGCATTTGCCAACAAAGAAGAAAATAATAATAAGAACAGGTATTTTTTCATACATCCCATACAATAATAATCGTACAAACAGCATTTCAAGTATGATTGTTCTGTAAAAGCATCCGACACTCTACTATGCTTATAATCATGGTATTACTCTTCACTATAAAAAGATAACTTGACAGAGACAACATGATATGCTATCTTTCCTGCCAAGTTATAAATGTTATTCCTGTGTCAGGAAACTATTTCCTTTCGTACACACGAACCCAATCCACTTCCAATTGGCCTTGAGCTCCTTTCTGATTTTCCGATATAAATGAGTTAAATGCCAAATACATAGCTTCGTTCGGCATATTGGCTGAGGTTCTATAGACCTCTACATCGTTTACATACCAAATCAACTCCTTCTGATTCCATGCTAATGTATAGATATAGAATGAAGAAGCACAAATACCTGTTACCTTGGTTTGATCAAAAAGTTGCTGATTGGCGTTGCCAACTGTAATATTTTTTCCATTGAAGTGGAAAATATTGATGTGGGGCAGCTTCCCATCTGCACCTAACCAAAATGCATGATGAATTTTTCCTTTGCAACGAATCTTAGCTCTGAAAACGCCTTCTGCCTGACGAAAATAGTCAGCTGATTGGATAATGTCAGAAGTATATTCAAAGTCTTTTTCAACAAAACCTTTTTTCTGATCCCAAGCCGCAGCCTTCACATTCTCTTTACGGGTCTGGATGGTCAAGATACCATCAATCACTGACGTGTTATGCCCATAATTATTTGCTTGTTTCTCATTCACAAACGAGTGATGCGACTTCAGCTGCGGAGATTTATAATGGAAACCGGCGTTCCAGCGTGCAGCCTCCAAACTATTCCATTGGAAATTGTCCTCAAAAGTCAACTTAAGATCTTTATATCGTTCAAAACGGGCAACATCTGCCTTTAAATAAAATTGGATATCTGTATTTTTAGACAATTCATAAAAACGTGCGTCCAGCTTATATTCCGGCGTAGTCTCCCAGCGATGGGGATTAGACCAGAACGCTACCCTTTCCTGGAATTTCTCATCCTCTATCTGTTGCTTTAACTTGAGATATTCCTTTTCAACATAAGAATCGTGAAAACGAGTATATAAACCGTATTCTTTTGACTTTTCATACGATTTCATCCTTTGCAATTGTTCCGACCTTTTCACTGCCTCCGGATCACCTAGATTTTTATATTGTGCGGTTTGTTTGAACTCGAGAAAACAAGCCAGCTCACTTGAATTCAGTACTTCCAGATATTTCTTAAAGGCACCCCCCTTGCATAGTTTCTCATATTTTTTCATATCACGAAACTCTTCGGTATCGGTATATTTCCTATTTTGCAGCATTTTTTTATTCTGCATAAATTCCGGTGTTTTAACCTTCGCCATCAAATCTTTATACTCAGCCAGTTCAGCAGAGGCTTCAATCTGATAATAACGTTCCATTTCCTGAAGCAAGTCTGCTTCTTTTCTTTCCAATTTGGCGGTACCAGTCATTCCACCAAAGATTCTTTTCCAAAAGAGATTCATGGGATACAATTTTTTCAGTTAAATATTTTTGATAAGGCTAATACATTCTTGTAAATTATCAGCGACATAATAACTATAAACACAATCAGACAGCATACCTTCTTTCTTCATCCTTTCAACCAACATTAGGAAATGGTCAAAGAAGCCGTCCGCATTCACCATTATCATCGGCTTGTTATGTTCACCCAATATTCCAGCAGCCATGGTATCCAACATTTCGTCCATTGTCCCAAAACTTCCCGGCAGAACAACAAACAAGTCAGCATATTCCTTCATCACCTTTTTGCGCTCGCCCAAATCGCTCACTTCATAAAACGTAATCGGCCATGGTGCTTTTCTTCCTTTCTTCTCCACACTCGGTGGAATCACACCTATCACCTGACCACCATTACTGAAAGCGGACTCGGCCACAGCAGTCATCAACCCGCCAGTAGCTCCGCCATAAACAAGCGTATGACCTTCTGTCGCCAACCACTTGCCAAAATCAGAAGCAAGCCTCTTAAAAGAAGGATTCACTCCATCACTAGATGAACAATAAACGCAAATTCTCATAAATCATGCATCTATATTGGCATAGGTAGCATTCTGCTCTATGAAGTTACGACGTGGGGCAACTTCGTCACCCATCAGCATGGAAATCACGTGGTCTGCCGTAGCCGCATTTTCAATCGTAACCTGACGCAATGTACGTGTTTCAGGATTCATTGTCGTTTCATACAACTGCACATCATCCATCTCACCCAAACCTTTATAGCGTTGTACATTTACCTGACGTTCATTTCCGTCTGCATATTTCTGAATAAAGGCATTCAATTGTTGGTCGTTCCAGCAATATTGGGACACTTGCCCTTTTTTACACAAATACAATGGCGGAGTTGCGATGTATAGATATCCTTGTTCTATCAACTCTTTCATGTAGCGGTAAAAGAAGGTCATTATCAAAGTAGCTATATGACTTCCGTCAACATCGGCATCGGTCATGATTATCACTTTATGATAACGTAATTTATCCAAATTTAGTGCCTTAGCATCTTCTTCCGTTCCAACCGTTACGCCTAATGCTGTGTAAATATTTCTGATTTCCTCACTTTCAAAAACCCTATGCGGCATTGCTTTCTCAACGTTAAGAATTTTACCGCGCAAGGGAAGAATGGCCTGTATCCGACGGTCTCTACCGCTCTTTGCCGTACCTCCCGCAGAATCACCCTCGACGAGGAACAATTCACATTCTTCGGGGTTTCTGCTAGAACAGTCAGCCAATTTACCAGGAAGCCCGCCACCAGAAAGTGGCGATTTGCGTTGCACTAATTCTCTGGCTTTTCGAGCTGCCGTACGGGCTGTAGCCGCCAGAATTACCTTTTCTACGATTGCTTTAGCAGCTTTGGGATGTTCTTCAAGGAAAACACCAAGAGCCTCGCCGACAGCCTGGTCAACAACACCCATAATTTCATTGTTGCCCAACTTCGTTTTAGTTTGTCCTTCAAACTGTGGTTCAGCCACCTTCACTGAAATAACCGCAGTCAGCCCTTCACGGAAGTCATCACCGCTAATTTCCACCTTAGCTTTCTCCAGCATCTTGTTATCGTCTGCATATTTTTTCAGCGTACGGGTGAGCCCTCTTCTAAAACCAGCCACATGTGTACCACCTTCGATTGTATTAATATTATTTACATACGAATGTACATTTTCATTGAACGACGTATCGTATGTCATGGCAATCTCCACCGGCGAACCAAACTTTTCTGTAGATATATGAATAACATCATCTATCAACTGCTCGCGGGTTCCTTCCAGATATTTTACAAACTCACTCAAACCATATTCCGAGTGGAACACCTCTCCCTT
This sequence comes from Candidatus Gallipaludibacter merdavium, assembly GCA_017694875.1. Classification (GTDB taxonomy): domain Bacteria; phylum Bacteroidota; class Bacteroidia; order Bacteroidales; family Paludibacteraceae; genus Gallipaludibacter; species Gallipaludibacter merdavium. Next base: position 14,633 of record JADIMG010000006.1, on the reverse strand, counting down.
GAAGTTTCCATCAGGCAACACTTCGCGTTTATCTGTCAATGTAATGGTTATTCCTGCATTCAGAAAAGCCAGCTCCCTCATACGGTTAGCCAAAATATCGTATCGGAATTCCGTTTCCGTAAAGATGGAAGCATCTGGCAAGAAGGTCACCGTTGTTCCCGTTGAATCAGAAACACCTATCACGGTCACGGGGGCCTTTGGATGTCCACACGTATATTCCTGCATATACAGCTTACCATCACGGGCCACCTCCACACGCATCTCCGTTGACAATGCGTTCACACAGGATACACCAACTCCATGAAGCCCACCGGAAACCTTGTAGCTGTCTTTATTGAATTTACCACCGGCATGCAACACCGTCATAACCACTTCCAAGGCAGACTTTTTCTCCTTCTCGTGCATGTCAACAGGAATTCCACGACCATTATCCTTAACCGTTATTGAATTGTTCTCATTGATAGTCACTTCTATCCTATCACAATATCCAGCCAGGGCTTCGTCTATTGAGTTGTCAACAACTTCATAAACCAAATGATGCAAACCTTTCTGACTAATATCTCCAATATACATAGCCGGACGTTTACGAACGGCTTCCAATCCTTCCAACACCTGAATACTGCTGGCGCCATATTCATGGTTTGCCTCATTTTTCAATTCTTCGCTCATCTTATTACGTTATTCTTTTTTATTAGCTTTTAAAACTGGCCGATTTCTCTCTATCATAGAGATACTAGCCAAAAACGTACAAAAATACATATTACTTTTGTTTTATGCAAACCCGCAGAAGCCAAAATTTATGTTAAACAAGGGATTATGCAGACAGAGACTATCCTAAAGCCCATAAAAGGAATTTCGTAAAATGACCTTTGAAACAACAGAGAGACAAAAACGCCAGAAACGGCTTAAAACAAGGAGGCCGACAAGGGCAACTAATTTACCTTAAAAATAACAGTTTGGTAACAGAAGTTCCACAAAAGTGAAACCCATCCTACTCTATTCAATATACCCCCCTCCTACCACCATATCATCACAATAGAACACCGCTGTTTGTCCTGGGGCTATCGCATCAAGCGGTTCATCCAAAATTACTTTCATACTGTCTCCTTCCAGCCATTCCAGCATGCAGGGCGTATATTGTTTCCTATAACGTATCCGAACCCACAACCTCTTATCACCCATATAATGTCTATAGGGAAAACGGACAGCACGGACTTTAAAATCCTTTTTATACAATGAGGAATGTGGGGCCAATATGACCTTATTTGTTTCGGGTTCTATTTCTTTCACATATATTGCCGAATTCAGCTGCAAGCCCAATCCCCTGCGTTGCCCCACAGTATAAAAAGGATATCCGCGATGCACGCCTACAATCTTTCCTTTTTCATCAAAAAAATATCCTGAAGCTATTTCCCGTTTTCTCTCTACCAGTATTTTCGATAAATAGGGGCGGTAATCATTGGGACAAAAACACAAGCCGATACTTTCCTTTTGCTTGCTCACTTGTCTTAATCCTTTTTTTTCAGCACAAGCCTTCACTTCATCCTTTGACATTTCCCCCAAAGGGAAAAGGATCCGCTGAAGAGGCCAATCGAGCAATGGCCACAAAAAGAAAGACTGGTCTTTGTCCTTATCCTTTCCCATGGCCAATAAGCTGGAACCGTCTTCAGAAACAATTCTCACATAATGTCCTGTTGACACATAATCACAATTAAGCTTCGAGGCATACCCAAACAACAAGGGCCACTTCATCCGTTCATTGCAGCGGGTACACGGAAAAGGTGTTCTTCCTTTCATATATTCTTCCATGAAATAGTCAATCACCTCTACAGAAAACGCTTCTACTGCATCCACCACATAATGCTCTATTTGCAATCTTGCAGCCACAGAGGCGGCCAATTTTATGGCTACATCCATCGCTTCCGTTGGCAGGAAGCGGAATGTAACGCCAACTACCTCATAACCTTGCTCACGCAATAAAATGGCGGCAACCGAACTATCAGTGCCGCCACTCATTCCCAGAAGGACTCTCTTACAAGAATTCATACATAAAATCAGAAAGGCAAATCAGAGGAGTCATCTCCATCTACGGCAGATGCTCCCGCAACAGCATCAAACGAATCAACATTGCCTGGCATCGGAGGGATTGGGGCTGCTGTTTCCGGCTGTACTTTATCTACCTTCCAAGCCCTAATAGAAGTAAACCAACGGCCATTCCACTCACGGCTTTCTATATCAAAACTCACTGTTACCACATCGTCAATCGCAACGGGATAACGGTCGATTCTATCACCAAAAAGTCCGAAGCAGACTTTGCGAGGATATTGTTCCATGGTTTCCAGCACGTATTCCTGCAAACGCCATTCACCATTTTTACCCTCACCTTTTACCATTGGTAAAACTGCTATAATCTTTCCCTGTATTTCCATCCTTCTTCTAAATAGCTATTTATTATTTAATAATTCCGCACGGATCTCACCGATTACCCGTTCATAACCGGCAGGCGACAAAAATGTCCGCTTAGGCGCCATGTCAAAAGTACCACCCCAATTAGGGCCACCCTGATATTTCGGAACCAGATGAACATGCAGATGTGCTATCAGGTCATTAAAAATACCATAGTTAATACTTTGCGCATTAAACACTTTTTCCAATGCTTTACCGACACGGCAAACATCATCCATAAATGCATTCCGGTCTTCTACAGACAATTCGTGCAAATCCTTGACATGATCCTTATAGGCCACTATACAACGACCCATGTACGTCTGCTCTTTAAGCAAATACACTGTAGAAACCGAAAGTTGGGCAATTTCAATCATTAAATTTTCACGAGCGCCATTTTGCCCACAATAAAGACACTCTGTTGTTACGTTTTTCATATTGCAAATGGGAGGAATAATAATTCAATTTGTAAAAGTAGACTTTTTCTATCAATAGCACGCTACAACCTTTATCTTTTTAACACATAATAAACAAAAAGCGACAAAAACACGCGTTCATCAGACAATTTGGCACAGTGTTGTCGGGTAACAACATTTTCGTCTATCAAAATATCCAACACACTACCACTTCAAATTTTCCTGCCCATCATCCTACAGAACCTTCCAGACTTACCTGTAAAAGTTTCTGTGCTTCCACCGCAAATTCCATAGGCAGTTTATTGATGACTTCTTTGGCATAACCATTAATAATCAGTCCCACCGCATCTTCTGTGCCAATACCTCGCTGATTGCAATAGAACAGCTGGTCTTCACTGATTTTTGATGTTGTAGCCTCGTGTTCAACAACAGCCGTTTTATTCCCAATCTGCATATCAGGGAACGTATGTGCACCACACTGGTCACCAAGAAGCAAGCTATCACACTGTGAAAAATTCCGGCAATTTTCCGCATTTGAAGCGACTTTTACCAAACCCCGGTAGCTGTTTTGGCTTTTGCCGGCAGAGATACCCTTGGATATTATACGGCTACGGGTATTTGATCCCAAATGAATCATTTTCGTCCCCGTATCAGCCTGTTGGAAATTATTGGTCACAGCTACAGAATAAAACTCCGCAGAAGAATTATCCCCTTTCAATATGCAGCTTGGATATTTCCATGTGATAGCAGACCCCGTTTCCACCTGCGTCCACGACAATTTTGCATTGTCTCCCTTGCAGATGCCACGTTTCGTTACAAAATTATATATACCACCTTTACCGTCTTTATCTCCAGGATACCAGTTCTGCACAGTAGAATATTTTACTTCGGCATCCTTCAGGACCACAATCTCAACAATCGCAGCATGCAATTGGTTTTCATCTCTCATCGGAGCAGTACACCCTTCCAGATAAGAGACATAGCTGCCCTCATCAGCTACAATTAACGTTCGTTCAAACTGACCGGTGTTCAAAGCATTAATGCGGAAATAGGTAGACAATTCCATAGGACATCTTACCCCTTTGGGTATATAAACAAAAGACCCATCGGAAAATACCGCACAATTTAACGCTGCAAAAAAGTTATCCGTATATGGGACTACAGACCCTAAGTATTTTTGGACCAAATCCGGATGGTGCTTTACCGCTTCCGAAAACGAGCAGAAAATAATGCCCAACTCCGCCAAATTATCCCTAAACGTTGTTTTCACGGAAACACTATCCATTACCGCATCCACAGCCATACCCGACAATGCTTTTTGCTCCTCCAAGGGAATACCTAATTTTTCAAACGTTTTCAGCAACTCGGGGTCCACCTCATCCAGACTACCAGGCGCATTTTTACGTGGAGCTGCATAGTAGGATATTTTCTGATAATCGATTTCGGGAATATCAAGGTGCGTCCAACGAGGCATTTCCATTGTCTTCCATTTCCTATATGCTTTCAAACGGAACTCCAGCAACCATGCCGGCTCTTCTTTTTTGGCAGATATTAAACGGATGATTTCCTCATTAATACCCATCGGAACCACTTCCGTTTCAATATCTGTTGTAAAACCATATTTATACTCGCCTGACGTCAAGTCATTCAGCAAATTTTCATCTTCGCGCATATTTCAAATTCTAGCTAAATCCGACATAATTTACACGGGCAAAAATTGCCATGTACAATTATTGTGCAAAAATAAGACAAAGCAGACACAAAACAAAGCATTAAGTAGCCTTTAGAATCAATAATCTCCGAAAAATCCAAAAATCAGCACATATTTCACCATTTGTGCACCAATCTACATAAAAATATCATTAACAATCAACAAAAACCTATTATAGAACTATGTTTTCCAATAGTATGTATCAAAAAAAACGGAAGAAGTATGACACAATTTGTTTGGAAAAAACAAAAAACATTACCTTTGCCCATGTATTAGACAAAATAAGGTATGAGTGTTATTGACAGAATTGCATCAAGCGAAAAAACAGCTTTTTCATTTGAGTTGCTTCCTCCATTGAAGGGTAAAGGACTTGAATCCGTCTATAAAACCATTGACACTTTACGTGAATTTGACCCTAAATACATCAACATCACCACCCATAGGAGTGAATTAGTTTACAGGGAAAACGCTCAAGGACTTTTCGAAAGAGTTTCCGAAAGGCACCGTCCCGGCACAGTTGCCATTGCCGCGGCCATACAACATAAATATGGTATTCCTGTCGTTCCACACATACTATGCAGTGGTTTTACAAGAGAAGAAACGGAATATGTACTGATTGACTTGCAATTTCTCGGTATCACCGACCTATTGCTGTTACGTGGCGACAAAGCCAAACACGAAAAGACATATATCCCAACAGGCAATGTACATGCCACCGACCTGCAAGCGCAGGTAAACGCCTTCAACAACGGTTTCTTTGCCGATGGGCTTCCCATGACCGAAACAGGGGAAAAATTCTCTTATGGCATGGCTTGTTACCCAGAAAAGCATGACGAGGCTCCCAACCTTGAATCAGATCTCTATTGGGCCAAGAAAAAAGTGGAAGGAGGAGCCGAATATCTTGTTACTCAAATGTTTTTTGACAATAATGCCTATTTCCGTTTTGTAGAAAAATGTCGGCAGATAGGAATCAATGTGCCCATCATTCCCGGCTTGAAACCTATTACGCTCTGTAATCAAATCAATGTATTGCCCAAAGTATTTCACGTGGACTTACCCGAAGCATTTGCCGCTGAGTTGCGCAAATGCAAAACCGACGCAGAGGCAACAGAAGTTGGCGTTGAATGGTGTACACTACAGGCACAAGAGCTAGTGAAATATGGAGTGCCAAGCATTCATTTCTATACACTCATGGCTACTCCAAGTGTAAAACGCGTCGCTCAGCAAGTTTTTTAATAACCACTCATTCCATCCACCATGCACATAATCGGATTCATATTATTTTTTCTATTCTTTTGCTTCTTGTTTCTCGTGATTGGAGCCTTTGCTTTTTTCAAGCGGATTTTCAGTGCATTCAGACAAGACAAGCCGAATAAGCAGCAGGAATATATATATCCTCAGAAAGCAAAAAGAAAATTTGACTACAGTCAGGCCGAAGACGTAGAATATGAAGAGATAAAAGAAGATTAATCCACAAGCTGTAACTAGGAAACCAGCTTTGAGCCAAGGCTCATAAACAAAACAGGAACCAATGAAACAACAAGTATCAATTGCATTCATGCTATGTGGCATGCTTTTTACCGTATGCCTTATTGTAGCCAATATCGTTGAACAAAAACTTATCCAAATCGGTCCTATAGAGGCCACAGCCGGTTTACTGATTTTTCCCATATCCTATATTGTCAATGACGTCATAGCTGAAGTTTGGGGCTATAAGAAAGCATCACTTATCATCTGGATGGGCTTTCTGATGAATTTCCTGGCAGTGGTGGTATTCCGACTCAGCATTTGGGTACCCGGTTCAGAAAACTTCACCCATCAGGAAGCCTTCAGTCTCGTTCTTGGAAACACACAACGCATAACCATAGCCAGTTTCATTGCCTTCTTATGCGGCTCATTCCTGAATGCATTTGTCATGAGCAGAATGAAAGTATTACAAAAAGGCAAAGGGTTTTCTCTGAGAGCAATTGTTTCAACAATCGCCGGAGAAGGCGCCGATTCCATTATCTTCTTCACCATTGCGTTTGCCGGTCAAATTCCATACCGCGACATTCTATATCTTGTCATGACGCAAACTATCATGAAGACCATCTATGAAATCATCATGCTGCCCATCACAAACAAAGCAGTCAGATGGGTCAAGAAAAAAGATGACACGGATACATTTGACAACAACATCAGTTACAATCCCTTTTCCCGTTGATTTTCCGTTCTTCCAGCCGATTCAACCATTCATACATACAATTCTACCGTTCGTCAGAAATGTGTTTCACGGCACAACTTCTTGCCGTAAATTTGCAGACAAACTTTTAATTCTTTATCATGAAAAGACTTCTATATTTGTTTGCAGCCTTGTTGTTGCCGGTAGCAATCATGGCACAAGTTGTAACCACCGAACCGGCATTTATTACCAGTAATTACAGAGGGAAAATCATCGTCACTTTCAATCCCAATGAAGGTAACAAAGGCATGGTTGGCGCAACATCATGCTATGCCCACACTGGCGTTATCACAGCAGAAAGCACATCTGACACGGACTGGAAATACGCTCCTGAATGGCGTGGCGGTGAAGCCAAATATAAAATGACAAAAGTGGGCAGCAACTGGCAATTGGTAATTGACGACATGTATAGCTATTACGAATGCCCCACAACAGAAACAATTGAGAAGCTGGCATTTGTCTTCAATGACGGTCCTTCAGGAACAAAAGAAGGAAAAACCGCTGATGGAGGCGATATCTTTGTACAGATTTATGATGAAGGTCTGCAAATCAAGTTTGAACAGCCTGACGGTTCCCAGTTGATTGAAAGTGGAAGCGAAGTAATATTTGATGCTGTTGCTTCTGAGAATGCCAATATTACCCTCACCATCAATGGTGAAACCAAGAAAAGTGTTTCTGCCAACACAGAACTTACTTATACACAATCCTTCACTACAACAGGTGATTATGAATGTGTTGTTACCGCAAGCAATGCCAATCAGACTGTAGGCGACACCCTTACCATTTGCGTAGTATCAGAAGCAAGTTCTGCCGCACGTCCTGCCGGTCTTATTGATGGTATCAACTACGATGAAACCGATGATACAAAGGTCTCGCTCGTCATGTATGCCATGGACAAGAACAATGTGCAAGCCGACAATGTCTTCGTAATCGGAAACTTTAACAACTGGAGTTATTCTACTGAATACCAGATGAAGAAGGATGCAACAAATCCCGGTTATTTTTGGTTGACCATTGACGGATTGGAACCCGGTGTGGAATATGCTTTCCAATATGCAGTAAAGATAGGCGACAAGCTGGTAAAAATCAGTGATGCCTACACGGAAAAAGTTCTCGACCCTTGGAACGACCAATATATTTCTGAGGAAGTATATCCGAACCTGCCTACCCTTCCCGAAGCAGCAGACGGTTTGGCCTCTGTTATCCAAACAGCCCAACCCGAATTTGAATGGAGCGACGCAACCCTGAACTTTCAACGCCCGGACAAGAACAATCTGGTGATTTACGAACTGTGGGTACACGATTTCAGCCCAGCCAGAACCATTCAGGCTGTCATCAACCGTTTGGATTATCTGCAGAATCTCGGTATCAATGCTTTGGAGTTGATGCCAATAACTGAATTTGACGGCAATATCAGCTGGGGTTACAATCCTAACCACTATTTTGCCCCTGATAAATGTTACGGAACTCCTGAAGCCTACAAAACTTTGATTGACGAATGCCACAAAAGAGGCATAGCCGTTATTCTTGATATGGTATTCAACCATGCGTCCGGAATCAATCCATTTGCCAAACTATATTACGGAGCAAATGGCGTAGCCGCCAATAACCCTTGGTTTAACACAACTGCACCTCATGATGCCAGTGTACATCAAGACTTCAACCACGATTTCACCGGCACACAGAACTATTTCAAGCGTGTATTGAAATACTGGATAGAAGAATACAAGATTGACGGTTACCGCATGGACTTGACCAAAGGCATTTGCGGACCGAACTGCAACAACCGTGTTGCACTTATCAACGGTTACTATAATGCCGTAAAAGAAGCTGACCCGAATGCCTATTTCATTTTGGAACACTGGACCAGCAATGAGGAACAAGGATTTGTCAACAACGGCATGATGTGCTGGGGTGGCGGCTCAGGTATGAACAACTCCTATTCCCAATTAGCCATGGGATGGCTCAAAGAAGGAGATGGTAATATCAGCCAATGTAACAAGCAAGGTTGGGTTTATTATTGCGAAAGCCACGACGAAGAACGCAACCAATTCAAGGCACTCCAATGGGGTAATGGCAATCTACAATCTGACGAAACGGCACGTCTTAAACGTGTTCCATTGGTAGGAGCCTTCAACCTCCTCATGAAAGGCCCGAAAATGATGTGGCAATTCCAGGAATTAGGCTATAACTTCTCTATCACAAGTGGTTCCGATGGTGTTTATGTAGAAGGAGAAGACCATCGTGTTGACCCTAAACCCGTTCCTGAAACCTTAGGATGGTATAAGGATGCCAAACGTATGAACGCATACGCCAAAATGGCACAACTGATACGCTTGCGTACAGAACTGGTAGATTCGGAATTCTTCCTTAACGGCACCTGCAGAACCATGGTAAACAGCGGTGCAGCCGCACGCTACATTCAATGGGAATACAAAGGAGAACGTATCGTTGTAGTTGGTAACTTCAATGTAGAAGGCGGTACACAATATACCGGTGCAACATCAGTTGCTCCATTCCCTGCTACGGGAAAATGGTATGACTATTATGACCAGACAGAACTGAACGTTACTGCTACTACTCAAGAAATTACTTTGCAGCCAGGTGAATTGCGTATCTATACCACCCAAAAATACACATTGCCTGTACTGCCTGCAGAATACAGCTATCCGGATGCTATCGAACAACCTCAATATGAAACCGAATGCACCGTCTATCCAACCTTTGTTACTGACTATGTGAATATCCGTACGGAGGAGCCCATTAAACGGGCCACACTAATAAACCTTCAAGGACAAATCATTCAGTCGGTTGAAGGAAATGTTGAGCAACTGGATATGAGTACTTTACGAAGCGGCATGTACCTGTTAATCGTTAATTTTGATAAGGCTCAGCAGGCTTATAAACTGTTGAAACAATAAATAAGTTCGTGTTTGTGAAAAGGGAATTGTCTGCGTACAGGCGATTCCCTTTTTGTTTATTATATACACGTAAACATGGCCTATAGTAGGAATCTTTTGCCCATACAAATGTTATTTGTCTGAACTTTCTTTATTTATATTTGTACATTCATAATAAAGAACTTACCTTTGCCCTACCACACATACACTCACAAAACTTAAACCTTTTGGGACAACCAAATTAATTAAAACACGACATAAAATGAAAAAACAACTTTATTTTTGGGCAGCATGCGTCTGCATGGCGCTATCGTTCTCAGCTTGTAGTCTGATGGACCAAGATTTCGATGAAACCCTCATTATCGGCACATGGACTGTTGACGGAAACAGCACTGACCATTGGCGTTTTGATGCCGGCGGAACAGGAGCCTCCTGGGATGAAGCCGACGATGTAACAGAAGAAGAAGCTCAGGCATTTTCTTGGTCTATTTCCGGTTCTGAACTAACAATCATACACCAAATAGGAATGACAGGCCAAGACGCTATTCCCAAAAGCTATAAACTGACAGAACTTACCGATACACACATGACCTTCAAGGACACCACTACCGGTAATTCCACATCACTCACCAAAATCAGATAATCATGAAAAAGGCCCTCAAAATAGCAGGAATTACCATAGGTAGCTTATTGGGTTTGCTGGTAATTGCTGTGGCCATTGTGGTTTGGCTGGTGTTCACCCCTGCACGTCTGACCCCTATTGTGCGCAATTTTGCTGACAAGATAATAACCTGTCCGTATGAAATCGGACAAGTGGAACTGACATTTTTCAGCACCTTTCCACAGTTCATGTTGGGTATAGACAATGTAACCCTGATTCATCCACAAATGGGCGCACCATCCGACACAGTACTCCACGTTGACCGTCTGAGTGCAGACATCAACCTGCGCAAATTGTGGAAGGACAATGCTATCGACCTTCATGAATTAACCCTTAATGGTGCTGACATCTGCCTCTTCACCGATAGTTTGGGTAATGCCAATTACGATGTTTTCGCATCTGACACCACACAACAGACAGAAGATACCACTGCTTTTTCCTTGCCTTTCGGTGCCATCCAATTGCGCCAAATCACATTGGAAAAAGCCAATATTACCTATGTGGATGAACAAGGAGGCATTTATGCTTCCACAAGAGGCACACAAGGGCAATTGGCTCTCCAATTACAGGATAATGACGCAGAAGGGCAGATTACCTTCTCCATCCCATCTTTGTCAGTGGAAATGGGCGGAACATCCTATCTTTCACAAGCTAATCTGGCGCTTCAGCTTGACCTCAATGCACTACTTGACAAACGTGAATTGACCATCAAAAATGCGCTTATTGCACTCAATGAGCAATTCCGCCTGCAACTGACAGGAACTGCCGCTCTACCAGAAAACGGCGACATACGCACCGACCTGCAAGTTAACATGGCAGAGTGGCCCATCGGCGAATTATTACAACTGATTCCCGACACCTTCCAGCACATGCTCAACGATTTGCAGGCAGACGGCATTTTGTCGCTCAATGCTCATGCCCACGGCATCTACAATGACTCTACGATGCCGTTGGTAGATGCCACATTGCAATTCAAACAAGGACAGGTCAACTATCCCGCCCTGCCTTATCAATTGCAGGCAGTAGATGCAGACCTTGCAGCACATATCAACCTTAATGACAGCACAGACAACTCCGCTGTCATTAACGGACTTTACGCAGAAACACTCGGTTCCTCCCTCCGTCTGACAGGACGCATTGACCAATTGATGGCTGACATGGACTGTGATGTGCAGCTAACCACTGACCTCCACCTGCCCGACCTCAAGCCCGTCTTGCCTAAAGATTTAGTAGCCCAACTCAATGGACGTACCCAAGGGAACATCACTGCCAAATTCCGCATGAGCCAATTAGAGAAACAGGATTTTGAACATATATTGCTGAATGGAAAACTGACCTTCCAACAATTGGATGCAGTTTATCAAAACATGACCGTTACCGCACCTCGATTGGAGTGTTCTTTCCAGATGCCTAATTCGTCAACCAAGAACAAAGACCTACGTTTTCTGGGTGCACAATTGGCATGGAATGAACTTTCGTTTGCACAAGGCGATTCCCTCTCGATGGAAACGGGCAAAACAACTCTGTCAGCCCAAACATCCAATCTGCTTGACGGTCAATCTTTAATGGCAGCATGCAACATCCAATCCGAAAAACTCCATGCCGTGATGGACAACATCAACGCGCAATTGACACAACCGGATGTAAATGCTTCCATAACCATGGATTTGACCGATTCTTTGGCCGTGCCAACCATCAAAGCCCAACTGGCTTTACAAGAGCTAAACGGAACAATGGATACGATGAGCGTCATGCTCCAACAGCCTCAACTAAATGCCACCTTGCGTCCCACCAAGCGAGACAAGCATGAGCCTATCTTGAATGTTGACTATAACGGAAAAGTCCTGCAACTGGCTATGGGAGAAGCGGTCAAAGTAGATGCACAATCGCTTGGCTTGAAAGTCAATGCCCGTCATAAAACCGGTAAAGACAATATTCTGCTCGAATGGAACCCACGCGTCAGTGTTGACCTTCAGCAAGGCAATGTAGCCATGGCCGATTTCCCGGAAACCATACATATACCGGAAATTGTCTTTGATTACTCCAACCGTAAATTTACCATCACCGACAGCCGCATACAATTGGGCAATTCCGATTTCCAGCTAAAAGGAGATGTGCATAACATCAACAAATTCATGGCGGGAACAGGCTTATTGGTCGGCGAACTTGATTTTGTATCAACCACCACCGATGTCAACCAGCTGATGGCATTGGTGAGCGGCTTGGGTAGCACGGACGAAGAGCTAACTGATGAAGATACCCAGACCACGGAACTTGTCTCGAACGATTCCACGCAAGAAGAGAGTATGCCATTCATTGTGCCCAAGGGAGTTGACCTTACGTTGAACACCAAAATAGACAAAGCATTGGTGGGCGAACAAGTCGCCACCAACTTAGGAGGAAAACTCTATATAAAAGACGGCATATTGGTACTCGAAGAAATGGGCTTTATTTGTGATGCTGCCCGTCTGCAACTGACAGCCATGTACAAGTCACCCCGTCCGAACCATTTGTATGTTGGCCTGGACTACCACATGATGGACATACAGATAGAGGAATTGGTAGATATGATTCCGCAAGTCGATTCCATCCTGCCTATGTTGCGCTCCTTCCGTGGTAAAGGAGAATTCCATTTGGCAGCTGAAACCAACCTTAACCGCCATTACGAGTTGAAAATGTCCACCTTGCGTGGTGCCGCTTCCATTTACGGAAAAGATTTGGTATTACTGGACGGTGAAACCTTCAGTCAGATAGCCAAACTGATGATGTTTAAGAAAAAGACAGAAAACAAGATAGACAGCATATCGGCTGAGGCTACCGTATTCCGTAACGAAGTGGATATATTCCCTTTCCTTGTATCTATGGATAAATACAAAGTGGCATTGGGCGGACGTCACAACCTGGATATGACATTTGATTACCATTTGTCACTTCTCAGTCCGCTACGCATCGGTGTGAATGTGTCCGGTAGTCTTGACGATCTGAAAATAGGGTTGTCCAAGTGTAAGTATGCGGAAGACTTCAAACCTGTTGAACGCAAAGTAGTGGAGACACAAAACATGTCGTTCCGCCAAATGATACGTAACGCACTGACCAGTACAGTCAAAGAGGAATAAAAACAAAGCTTTCAAAAAAGTCCATAGAGCAATTTGCTTTATGGGCTTTTTGTATAACCCCAAAGGAATGCCTCCCATAGAATGATTTTTTCCGATAAACACAAAGAAAAGCCCGACTGCTCTATTACAATCGGGCTTTCTTATATAAGCAAATATTTTACCTATTAAAAACGGTATCCTACTCTTGCACCTACGGTACCGACATAACCCCAATTTCCCAATCCTTCAAAGAAAGCATCATAGGTTACTCCCACATATACATCATCAATCAGGAAACCAAGCTGTAGCAAACCACCTGCATTGGAATACATGCCAAGAAGCTGACCATAAAGTGCTCCATTCTTTAGATTATGGGATTCTGTCGGCAAGAAAGAAGTTGTTTCGCCATCCAACTCACAAAATGACTTACCGCCCAGATATTGTTGATATTGCACCCCGAACCCTAAGCGTAACAAGGCATTGGAAGCAATGTTGAAATCATAGGAGAACACCACTGGAACATTGATAAAGAACATATTATGCTTCATATTGGCCGTCCAATTATTCTCTGCCACCGCATCACTGATAGAAACATATTGATCTGTGACGTATTTATAATTGAAGTCAAGACCGACATTTACATTCCATTTGGCAGAAACATTCAGCGGCACTTCTACTGAACCGCCAATAGCACTGCTAACACCAGGCACGGTGAAATTTACAGAATTAATACCTCCTACACCGGCATGAATCAAACCACGCACCTTCAATGATTCTTTTTCATTGGCATGCACTCCCAACGTAACGATTGAAATGACAAGTAATAGACTAAAGATTTTTTTCATGATGTTTTTGTTTAAAAATTTATGACTTATTTCGGTGGCTAAAATAAATAAAATACTTTGTCAATCACCGACAATTTAATGGACACCTTTTAACTACTTAATCATTATACATCAATCAGTTACACATTATCCCATATGGACATTTTCACTTTCATGCCTACTCAAATGTTCAAAATCCCCCATCCCAAGCAGATTCATCAGCTCTTCTCTCAATTCACCCGATGTACATCCCAATTTCTGCGCCACACGATATTTGGTTTTTCCAATACTGCTCTCGGAGAGATACAGCCATTCTGCCATCTCTTTTGCCGGAAAATCAAGTAAAACCAACAAACATAA
>JADIMG010000042.1 GCA_017694875.1 Candidatus Gallipaludibacter merdavium | reverse complement strand
TTTCTGCACTGGGAGACGTTGCCATGACAATACCCATTGTCTATTCACTGGCAGCCGCATCTCCCCAAACCGACATAACAGTGCTGAGCCGCAAGCAATTTGCAGGACTATTTGCACATTCACCCTCCAATGTCCACTTTATGGGGGTAGATTTGGAGCAATATAAAGGCATTCCAGGCCTATGGAAACTATTCCGTCTATTGAAGCAGGAAGGCTTTCAAGCAGTGGCAGATCTGCATGATGTGTTACGCACAAAAGTATTGCGCACATTATTCCGCCTTTCAGGCATTTCATGCGCACATATACATAAAGGAAGAGCTGAAAAACAAGCCCTCACACGCGAGCATAACAAAAAAATCCGCCAACTGGATACTAGCTTCAGCCGCTACCATAAAGTATTTCAGAAGTTGGGCTATGACTTTCCGCTCACGTTCCATTCCTTGTTTGCCCAACAGCCCCAGAATGAAGAACAAATTGCCCAATTCATCGGAGACAAGGCAAAAGGAGAATACAAATGGATTGGTATAGCCCCTTTCGCCAAACATCAGGGAAAGATATATCCTCTACCGCTTATGGAAGAAGTCGTCAAACTACTGAGCGAAGACAATCGTTTGCGTATCTTCCTATTTGGAGGAGGTAAAGACGAAACAGAAACACTAACGCAATGGGCAAGTAAATACAACCATGTGTTTTCATGTGCCGGCCGTTTCAGTTTTGACGAAGAATTAGCACTAATGAGCCGCCTTGACGTTATGCTATCGATGGATTCAGGCAATATGCATTTGGCTTCATTGGTGGGGACACCAGTTGTATCCATCTGGGGCGCCACGCATCCCTATGCAGGTTTCATGGGCTGGAACCAACCCGGAAAAAATGCGCTGCAAGTAAATATGCCCTGCCGTCCTTGCTCCGTCTATGGTGACAAACCCTGCTTGCGCGGCGACTATGCCTGTATGAATGCCATCCGTCCGTATCAGGTAGTAGAGGCATTGCTGCCATATATCAACAAATAAAAGACTTTATAATAAGCATGAAAACTATCGGACCCCACAAGCCTCCGATAGTTTTTGTTTTAATAATAGGCTATACAGCGAACAAAGATAGTACTGCCTTTTTGTATTTTCGTGAAACAGGCAAATGTTTTCCTGTGCAACACACACAATCATTTCCGCTTAAAGAAACCAGAGCCTTATTCACTATAAATGCACGATGGATTCGGATAAAATCATCCTCTAATACATTCTCCCATTGTGAAATGGGACGCTGACTTTTATATAATTCACCATCTACCGTATAAATGTAAACCTCCGTATCACGTGATTCGACATACAGAATATTGCGCGTCTCCAATGTTATTTTTTTGTAGTTGGAAGTAAAAGTGACTTTATTTATGAGAGCTTTATCTCTTTGCTGCATCCGACGGTTCAGATAAAATTGTCCTACAGCCAATGCCATCAACATAAATACAAGAAAAACCGGATTAGCAAACAGAGGTGACATATTTATACATAAAGCCTTGTCCAATATCATAAAATACCAATGGCACAACAACATCAAAAACTCCTGACAGATGACGCCTCCCAATAGGATATAAATGATATGAAGGACATTAATCTTCTTTCCGTTGAATTCAGGTAATTGCAGGCAATAGTTCAGCAGTAACCCTCCTGGCAGAAACATGGTTCCCAATGTAAGGGAATGGGCAAAAGGATAACCTAGACTAATAAACATGACTGCCATAACAAAAGAAGCTGCAAGGCAATACAGAACATTAAACAACGTACGGTTCATACATCAATTTTTGTGGAACTTTTCTTCAAAAATAGCGAAAAAAAACGGTTATCTACCAATCTTTTCTATTGGTTTTCAGATATAGTGGGATTTGACCAAAAGTTGAGGGGATTATACGAAACAATTTCACAGCTGTAAGAACAATGAAAGATTATATTTGCAAAGTCAAGTAACCCATTGTTTCACATTTAAATATAAGTATCATGAGCGAATCAGTAGGAATAGCAGGATTGTTTATTTCCGGAGGCCCCATCGGCATGTCTCTTATCACTATTTTGTTTGCAGCACTATTCTTTGCTGCCTGGAAAGCACCCGCCTGGGTAAAAGAGTTAGGTATATCAGCACTCATTGTCGGTGTGTTATGGACATTGGGAGGCATATATCAGATGCTTGCCGTTCTGCAACAATCAGCAATTGATAGTTGCATAGTTGCAGGCGGAGCAAAATGCACTATTATTCCAATGATGTACGGTCTTGTGGTTTATTTAGCCTCTTTGGTTATCCGTATTATCCAAAAACCACGAATATAGCTTTTTTGCTTACCGTTAGAAAAGAAAACAGAAAAGGAGCTCCCTAATTAATGGAACTCCTTTTTCTATATGACAGGAATCAAATCATATCCATTTTTTCCAGCGGAATATCAACAGAATAATGGCAGATGACAGCAACATAAGAGCAATGGCAAAAAGATAGCCATAGCGCCAATGTAATTCAGGCATAAACTCGAAGTTCATTCCATAAAGACTTGCCACCAAAGTAGGGGGAAGAAAGATTACCGACACAATTGTAAATATCTTGATGATTTTATTCTGTTGCAAATTAACCAAACCGAGAAAAGTATCCTGCAGATAGTCCAAACGGTCAAAACCAAAACGCGTATAATCAAACAACGAATTGATATCCTTGATTACCATTGTCAAGCGCGGGCGCAAATCTTCGGGAAAAAAATCGCATTTCAGCATATTGGAAACAACCCTTTGCTTGTCGATAATGTTCTGTCGGATAATCATGACCTTTTCCTGCAAATCCTTGATTTGGATAAGTATATCTTCATCTACATCGTCACTGCTGGCATTCAATGATTTAGAAAGATTTGTCACTTGTTCCGTTATATCTTCTATCATGTCTGCATCGTATTCCACACGTGTTTCAAGCAAGGCCACCAACACATGATAACCCGTTGGGAAAGCCCTTGTGTTCACAAACATTTTCCGAACCGTTTCATTGAATGATTTCAGTTCCACATCACGCACGGACACCAAAATACCATTTTTTATAATAAAGGATACCGGTTCCATTTGATAGTTGTCCAGCAGGAAATTGGAATTGGCCACTATACTGTCGTTCGTCTGGATATAACGGGAACTCAACTCGATTTCCTCTATCTCATCATCTTCCTGAATATATATCTTCAAGAATTGCTCCAGTTCGCTCTCCACCTCCAAAGCCACATCAATAAGGTCTATCCATATGATGTCCTTTTTTTCAATCTGCTTTAAGATGTCAAGGCTTTTTGAAATTTTTATTTTTTGCCCTTCCTGATAAAACAATCTCAATTCTGCCATGTCATTACCGTGTTTTAGAAGTTAAACATTTGGATGGGAGGCCAGATGTGATACAATTTTATTGGTCAAATCTACAAATTGTTCCACTCCCAATTGTTCGGGCCTGTAATTAAACACGGTATCACTTAAAAATTCCGTATCGTTACCTACTAAGGCCCGCAAAGAATTGCGCATCGTTTTGCGTCTTTGATTAAAGGCTGTCTTCACAACTGTCTTAAACATGGATTCGTCACAACCCAAATGCGCAACCTGATTGCGCGTCAGTCGGATGACAGCCGATTTGACCTTAGGCGGTGGATCAAATACATGCTCATGAACGGTAAACAGATATTCTATGTCATAATATGCCTGCAACAAGACACTTAATATTCCATAGGATTTATTGCCAGGTTTTGAGGCGACCCTTTCAGCCACTTCCTTTTGAAACATGCCAGCTATCACAGGAATACTATCCTTATTTTCTAGCGCCTTAAAAAGTATTTGGCTGGAAATGTTATAAGGATAATTACCTATGAGACAAAACTTATCGGGAAAGAGAGTTGCCAAATCCAGGCGCAAAAAATCACCTTCAATAAGTTTTAGCTGGGGAAAATGCACCTTCAGGTAAACCACAGACTCGTGGTCTACTTCAACACAGGTCAAATCGATATTTGGATTTTCCAACAGGAACTGGGTCAATACTCCCATACCAGGTCCGACCTCCAATACTGGAGTCGGCACATCAGCAGGTATGCTTTGTGCTATCTGCCGGGCAATATCCAAATCCTTCAGAAAATGCTGCCCCAAAAATTTCTTGGCTCTTACTTGCATCATATTTACAATGGTCGTCCGGCATAATTGGTTATTCGTTTATTGAAAGTTTTTAAAGGAACAGAATGCCATATCGGAAAGATAATGTATCTTTGCCGTATGTAATGGCATGTCTTTCGGCAGCAAAGGTATTTATAATACTCTGAAAAACCTAATATTTTTGTACTTTTGTTGGACGACAGGCTCAAAATACAGATATTAAGGATATAAATGAGACGTGTTGCCACCTCCCTAGCCAATTTGATAAGGCGAGTTATTGACTTTTTTTACCCACCTTTCAGCAGGTGGGTTCCCAAGCTGATGTTCCGATATGCTTTCTGTGGAACAGCCAATATCGTATTGGACTGGGTGCTGTATTTTTTCCTCTACAATTTCGTTGTCGGGCATGACAATATTGACATGGGTTTTGTGGTTATAAGCCCCCATATTCTGACATTGTGCATCACCTTCCCCATTACATTGGCAACCGGTTTTTATTTGGCACGGTTTGTCACATTTACATCTTCTACACTCAAGGAAAGTTCGCAACTATTCCGCTACATATTAGTGGTTCTTATTAATCTGGCCATCAATTACTGGGGACTGAAGCTGCTGGTAGAGATGTGCCATATTTACCCCACTCCATCAAAAATGCTTATTACAACAGTAACTGTTGCGTTTAGCTACGTTTGCCAGAAATATTTTACATTCAAAAAATAGTTCATGAAAGAAGTTGCTGGCGATAGGAAATGGCAGAAAGGACTGGAATGGGGCTTTCTTATTCTTGCTTATCTTTTCCTTCTGTACAAAGTGTGCACTTATGATGACTACGCACAATTTTTCAGTCAGTTATCCGAATTTTCACTCACCCATTGGTGCTTTGCCTTATTGGCTCTTCTCCTAATGCCCATTAATCTTTTATGTGAAGCCACCAAATGGAAACATCTCTTATCTCCCCTGATTCAGCGTCCTCTTATCTCTGCCTATTACGATGTTTTCAAAGGTTTGATAGCCGCCTTTGCCACTCCCAACCGACTAGGCGAATTCCCAGGAAGGGCTTTATGGATGCCTCCGTCTATGCAGATACCCGCCATAACACTCGGTTTCATCGGCTCTATTCTGCAAATTCTCCTTATATTTACGTTGGGTTTGCCTGCTATATATTATCTGTTTCACAATATTACTTATATAACCCAGCCAGCGTCCTATTTTATTTGTGGAGTTCTCCTTATTTTCATTATCCTCGCAGCCGGACTTTATTTCAGCCAGCGCCTAAAGTCACAACTTAAACAACTTTTACATACCATCAGCCAACTGACTGCAAAACATTTTTTTATTGTTCTTATTGCTACAATAGTCCGCTATGCCATTTTCTCTTTTCAACTGTATTTGATGCTCCTTTGCTGCCATATATATCTATCACCCCAACAAGCACTCTTGGCTATTCCCGCTTATTACTTCCTTATTACATTTACCCCTTCCATCTCCGCAGCCGAACCTGCAATCAGGGGCTCATGGGCCATGGTTGCGTTTGCCCCCTTCTCTTCGAACACGCCTGGCATCGCCATGGCTGCCATCCTTTTATGGATTATCAATGGAGTTATTCCCCTAATGATAGGCTCTGTGCTGAAGCGCCCCCCGACACAATAAAAAAGACATCCTTTCTTATAGAAAAAGGGAAATATATCTAGCCCAAACCAGATACATTTCCCTAAACCACTTATCCAACACTGCTGACGTTTCTTCCTACAAGGGGTGTGCAGCTGCAACTATTATTTCCCGACACTCCTTCGCCAATTCCTTTTGACCATCTTCCGTGTTTTCTCGGACCATCACAGCCGGATGGACAACCAGCTCAATCCTACCGGGGTTAACACGTACACTGTTTCTACGCAGACGCTCAAAAGCACCATTTAACGTCATGGGTACTATGGGCAATGACAAATCTGTTGCCAAAACAAATGCTCCCCGCTTAAAATTCCCGACTGTACCAGTATAAGTCCGTGTGCCTTCTGGAAACAAAACGACCGAAACACCATTACGCAATTTCTGCTCTGCCTCAACGATACTCCGTTGTGCAGCTTTCGGATTAGCACGATTAATAAATATGTGTCCAGCGGAATCACAAGCTTTTCCCACCAAAGGAATGTGGCGCAATTCCGCTTTCATCACCCATTTGAAAATAACCGGCAACCAGCCATATATCACAAAAACATCAAACAAACTCTGATGATTGCATACAAACACATACGATTGCCCTTTCTGAATATGTTCCAATCCTCTCACTTCCACTTTAATAAACAAGAGTTTGCATATTATCCGTGCCCACATTCGTGCGGGCCAATAAGCCAACTCAGAATTGGGTACTATCGGTGAAAGAATAATTGTCACTATCGCAGTAAGCGCAGTAACAGGCACCAAAAGAGGAATGACAATCAGCCATTGGTAAACATCAAAGAGCAAACGTTTCATTGTATGGACTCTTTTATTGAATTCCACGTTTCAACCGGTAGTTTCGGCCCTACCACCTCCACAATTTTACCGGACACCAAGGCTCCCAAATTTCCACAACGCTGCAAATCAAATCCACAGCTTAACCCAAACAAGAAACCGGAAGCATATAAATCGCCGGCTCCGGTCGTATCCACACATTTAGCCGGAATCACCCCTATATGCCATACCTTGTCTTTTCTTTTTATATAAGAACCAGCTGCACCTTCTTTCACTACTGCAATTTCACACATATCTGCAATACTATCCAAAGCTTCGCGAGGCGAAGCACCTGTCAAAGCCTTTGCTTCTTCTTCATTGGCAAAAACAATATCTACATATTCTTTTATCAAATACAAAAGAAACTCCTTATGTTCCTCCACAACATTATAGCTAGCCAAATCAATAGAAACCAATAGACCCTGCGCCTTCGCCATACGGACAGCCGTTTCAATCAGAGCATGACTTTGGACCAAATATCCTTCAATATGCAATATATCATAATCGGCAAACAATTTTTCAGTCAGGTCACCTGCACACAATTCACAAGATGCGCCCAAATAGGTACACATTGTACGTTCTCCATCTGGAGAAATCAAAACGGTGCAATTGCCTGACGGGTTTTTACTTCTGACAATAACAGGTTTTACTCCATTATGAAGTGTATCATTCACGAAAAAGTCTCCAATCTCATCTTCACCCACTTTACCAATATAGGCAGCAAGCCCCCCCAAGCATGAAATTCCATTAATGGTATTTGCAGCAGAACCACCCGCCACCATTTTTCTTTCATAACCCTGGAGGTAGTCCTTTATATCTTGTGATAGATTAGCATCTACCAGCTGCATGCTACCTTTCGGTAAACAAAAATGATCTAAGGCCTGATTATCAGATAATTGAAACAAGACGTCAGTAAGGGCATTCCCCATTCCAATAATTTTTTTCATATTTTTCTTCGATTTTTTCTGCAAATATATTGCATGTTTCCGAAAAAACCACTACTTTTGCAACGCAATTCTCGAATGAGAGAAACAAAATTCTTCCTTAGCTCAGTTGGTTAGAGCATCTGACTGTTAATCAGAGGGTCCTTGGTTCAAGTCCAAGAGGGAGAGCGAAAGCGTTCCAATTAGTTGGGACGCTTTTTTTATTACAGCTTTTATTACAGCACCAGGGCAAAGAAATTTAATGGGGATTTTATCGTTTTAAATACACGAATAAAAACAGCCATCTCCATCTACTGGAAACGGCTGTCATTCGTTGGCTTCACCAGGTCTCTTGTCTGCTTAATCAATATTTACCAAGTTGCCATCTTTGTCAAAATGCAATTCGACGTCTACATTCAATTCCACCTGATAACGTTTCACTAAGGTCTTAAACTCTATCTCAGTGATAAATGCCTCTGGAAAATTTTGGGTTACATACTCTAATATGTTAGAAGGCACAATAGCGTCGGGCACCTGCCGCGTTCCACAATTTACCCCTTTCCATTCCCCATCTTTATCAAATGTTATTTCCGTTCCATCTGACAATTTTACATCATATTCCGTCACTCCTGCATTTAATTCCTTTTCCGCCAAAAGAATTGTCTCTCCAGGGAAATGCTGTTCAATAAACGCAATTGATGCACTCGGCAACTTGTCTGGACTAATATTGCCGAATGGAACGTAGTTTTCACAACTCTGTAAACCTAATAAACTAATAACTGCCAATATAAACAATAAGTGTTTTCTCATAATTCTTATATGTTGTTTGGGTTAGTATTTTAATTATAAACGCTATCGATAATGTATTATTATATAACAGATAACAAATAGATATTGGTTCTAACAGGCCTAAATCCAATCTAAGAATAAAAACCAATTACTTCTCTATGTATTTAACAATACAAAATTTTGAATTTCATTTGTTTTTTACATATCTTTGCCATCACTATAATTTATAAAAAAATCAAACAAATTCTCATCATGAAAAAAAGCAAACTGTTTTATTTGGTAATGGGTATTGCATTGTCCATCTCTTCATGTGTCGACAGAAATACCCCGAGCGGTGATGGTAATGACAATACCGGAAACGAAGTAGTTCTCTCTCCTGAACAACAGATGGAGAAGATGCGTGAAGTTGCAACACGTGCTCTGAATACATTTCAAGTGGAAGATCAACGTGATGTTCTAGAACTCACTGATTATTTTGTGTATACTTATGATGAATATGGTTGGGAAGATGTAAAAGAGCATTATAAACAAGACTACGCTTTATTTAGGACACTACCCAATTACATAAAGCGCGTAGCATCTGGCAATGTCACCACTTCCATTACAACCGAATTATACAGTTTCCCAAAACTTGCTGCTATTTTTGAAGCTAATGAGATGACTCATATGTGGGAATACAAAGGCCAAGCTGGTGAAAACGAAATTATATTCCGTTTCAAAAATCCAGAAGGTAAATCATGTGAAGCTAAACTGATGGGTGAAGGTTCCGAATTTGAATTCTCTGCAACTTATGAAACAGATTCTATCATAGGACAAGAATGGGTAGAATCTCTTGGTTATGGAGAAAACCAACTCATATTTGTAGAGAGCTATATTTGTGAATATTATGAATATGTGAATATCTATTCTGAAGATGGTACTTACATTGAAACACGTGAGTTTGAGCCAGGCGAAGAGGTTCCAGATCACTATGAATATCAATGGGTACAAACGGATGGATATTATATCTATGAATACATGGAACAACCATTCACAGCAGTACTGCCTTCAACGATAATTTTCACCATCAAAGAGGATAATACAGAACATATTAGATTAGAGGCAGATTTTGATGTACAAAAAGGTGATCACGTAAAAGCAGACGTAGCCCTTCAGATTGCCAACATTCAGATTGCTGCCAACACAGAACTGACCAAAACCAAAGCCTCTGCCAGCACACAAATAAACTATGGAACCCAAGCATTACTCACTGCCTCTGCAAGTTTACCTGCATGCGTTTTATTTGACAAATCAGCCGATCTTGATTGGGAAGACTGGATATATGAATACGATCCATATAATGAGGAAGCCAAAGTTAAATATGGCAATGGAATAGCATCACTTGATATCATGGGAGAAATCCAATTAAAAGTATCCACCAAAGATATCAACCAATACTTTCTCTCCATAGAAAATATCGATGACAAATACGATTGGAATAACCACAATAACTGGTGGGAAAGTCCTTATTACACATTAGAATACAATAAAGATTACGCCGCCCTTTACAATGACAATCTGGAATGTATCTTATACTATAATAGTGATACAAAACAAGCAGAATTGCAATGGGTAGCTGACTCATATGAAACAACCGTGACTAATTATGAGACAAATACAGAGGAAACAGTTACATTATACGAATATATTCCAGTCCTCTATTTCCCATCAAACGAAACCAGTTATGCTTTTGGCGAATATTTCACAGAACAATCTTTCGGTTCTATTATTAATTTGACAGAAACTTTGATCAACAATTATATCAAACTTGCCAAATATAATGAAATAGAACCTATTGAATTTTAGCTCAGCATAAAGCATATATGCGAATAGTTATATGCATCTGTGCTCTCTTTATTGTCAGTGGGAAAGTTTTTTTAAAAGCAACTCCCACTGACAGTACTTTTATATTCTCAGAGCGAGACAGTACATATTACCATTTACTACATGATGTTCAGATTATACGTAAACGTCCTCCTTTATTATTGCAATCTACACATGAAAAAATTGGAGTAGACATAGATGCTATGGAAACTCTTCCAAAATTCATGGGCACTTCCGATCCTATCCGTTATTTACAAAGCATAGCTGGTGTACAAACTAATGGTGAAGGCAATACAGGTATCTACATTCAAGGATGTGCTGATTACCAAACTCTAGTTTCCATTAATGATGCACCCATATACTATCCCAACCATCTCTTAGGACTATTCTCGGCATTTATTCCTACGCATTTCCAAAAAATGGAATTGGTAAAATCTGCACATAGAACAGATTTTGCCAATCGATTGGGAGGCGAAGTATTGTTAAAGCCATATGAGTCATACCATAAAAAAATAGGTATAGAAGGAAATGTCGGGCTCATCAACTCCGAACTAACCATGCCTATTTCATTTGAAAAAGGTGGAACATTAATGGTTTCCGCACGCTCTTCATATATCAGCTTATTATATGGGCCACTATTGAATTTCGCTAATATGAATTTTGGTTATGACTTTCAAGATTTCAATGTAACATACTCTTTATCACCAGCTCCTAAAGACAAAATTGTTATCTCTACATACTATGGCATTGATAAAATGACTGCATTGAGTGAGATAGCAAATATGAACATTTATCTAAAATGGAATAATGCTGCTGCATCATCTACATGGACACATAAAACAGATAATTGGAATATCCACACATCCATCCATTATTCACACTATTCAAATGCTATAAATGTTGATGAAACCGACAATATTCAAGTAAACACTGCATCCATGTTCTCCTCGATAGGAATGAAAAATAATAACCAAATATCATTTACCTCTGAGTTATCATTACAATTTGGTATAGACTACAACCATTATTGGAATAACCCACAATATGTATCCTCTCATGGATTAGCCACAAATTTCCACAGCGATTTTACCTTATTATCATCAGACGAACTATCATTATATGCAGGGTTGCGCCACGCTCCATTTTCTTTCCTTACATATGATGCAGGATTGCGTATTTCATCCTATGCTCATAAGAAAAAGATATTTTTTGCCCTCGATCCACGCATAAATATCAATTTCCCCATCAACAAATCACAAAATATTCTATTGCATTATGGAATATACCACCAATATTTTCATAAAGCCGGCATGACAGATGGAGGATTGCCTACCGATTACTTTTTTCTTGTGGATAAAAACTATAAACCGGAATATGCACACTCCATATCAATTGCTTATAATACAGCATTCCCCAACAACAATTATTCATTTATTGCTGAGCTATATTTTAAACAGCTTTACAATGTAGTAGAAAGTCAATCCAACATATTGGAACTGATGATGGGAGAATTTAACTATATGTCAGGCATCATAACGGGTAAAGGACGGAATTACGGAATAAATCTTCTTTTACATAAAAATAAAGGGATTGTACGTGGTTACCTTTCCTATTCATTAGGATGGGCAATGCGTAATTTTCCTGATATAGCGCCAGGATATACTATTCCAGCTAAATACGATAGAAGGCATAACCTTGTCGCTGTATCCAGCGTACAAATCAACAGAAGATGGCGTATTGGGGGAATGTTTACTTTAGCATCAGGCAATCCATACACAAAACCAAAATATGCATATATATTAAACGGTAAAATAATATGTGAGTATGGTCCTTATAATGGAGCTACTTTACCATTATATCATCGGCTTGATATTTCTGCAGATTATCTCGCAATGGATAACCACATAGGTGAATTAGGCATTAATCTATCTTTATATAATGTATATTGCCATGATAATATTCAATTTATCATCCCTTCCAATGACTTTACAATGAAGCCAGTTTCAATTATCAATACCATTCTTCCTTCATTAAGTATCTATTTCAATTTCTAATTATGATGGAACGATTAACATTATATCTACTGATGTTCTTACTGTTATTTACTGGATGTGAACCTAAAGAGGATATAGCAGAACCTGAATTAGTTGTAGAAGGATGGATTACATCAGGAGGACACCCATTGGTAATGCTACATAAAAGCATCTCATTTAATGAAAGCTTTGAATCAGTAGCATCACTTATAGAGGACAAATTAGTCCCTTTCGGTAAAGTAACAATTGATGATGGAACACAGAAAGTTATCTTAACTGGACGCCTCGATACGAATTATATACCTCCATATCGTTATTCTTCCGTTGAAATTATTGGCGAAGAAGGAAAAACATATTCTTTAACTGCAGAATATGAAAATATAATACTAACGGCAACAACAACAATTCCTCCTCGCGCTTATTTTGATTCCATACAAATTGAACAAAAAGGGGAAAACACTGATGCTATGGAAATGAGAGCATTTATATCTGATGCCGCACACAGCCCCAAATACTATGTCTTATTTTATAGAGCTCTAGGAACTATTCAATATTACAACACTTTCCTTGGAGTCTTTGACAATTCGGGCGCTAAAGAAGGTATTTTATCCATACCCATCTATTATAGCGTCGCATCTGGAACAATTGGGCAAGACAAGCCTGTTCTCTTTTTTAAGAAAGGTATGGATTTAGAATTTATGCTTACACGAGTAGATAAAGCATCGTACGATTTTTGGAAAACATTCTCTGCTATCAGTGTTTCTTCCGGAAGTGCATTTTTACCTATACACGGCAAAATTATCTCAAATGTATCAGGTGGAAAAGGTTATTGGTGTGGTTACGGCAGTAGCTCGTATATTGTAAAGCTAAGAAATGATACAACCCTAATTTTTGACAATGATAATACAAAAACAGACAAATATACAAGTCTCTCAACAAAAATCCCCCAGAAGGAACAAGTCCAATCTGAGGGATAATATTATAAAATAACTTTAGTTATCCTTTTTCACTTCCTACAAAGTTATATTCCGCATCAAAATACAGTTCGACATCATTGTTAAGTTCCACTTCAAAATAACCATTTACCATGCGCTCTATGTTTTCAATAAGCGCTGTCGGATAGTTTGAAGTAACATAAGACAAGATTGCCTCAGGGACAAAGATATCGGCAACTGATTTATTGTCTTCTGCGTCAATTTCTATCCACTCACCGTTTGAGTTGAATTCCAGCTCCGTTCCATCCACCAGCTTAACCTCATAGCTCTTTTTGCCATCATCCGTTTTTTCAATGATACGCAAAATATCATTCTCTGCCACCTTACCATTTAAGAAAGCCTGTGCATTTGCCGGCAAATTTTCAAAAGAGATAACCACTTCTCTATCATCATCCCAATCGTCGTTATCGCCTCCTACAAAATTAAGGTCATTGTCAAACTTCAATTCAGTTCCATCACGCAATTCTATTTCATATCCATTATCATCACGTTCTATTGTAACAATAACTCCGTTAGGATAATTCTGGGCTACATAGTCAACGATGGGCTGAGGAACGATTCCATCGGGCAAAGCACGTCTAAAACACTCTATCTCTATCCAGTTGCCATTAGCATCAACCTCTATCTCGGTGCCATCTGCCAATGTCAATTCATACGTAATGATGCCATCATCTTCATCTTTCTCAGCGTATACCACTTCTATGCCTGAGAAAAACTGCTCTACAAAAGTAGAAGACGTATCCGGCAATTGTTCTACTGTTATTGCTTTTGCCGGATTGGTATCACCCGTATAATTGAACTGGTTGTCGAAACGCAGTTCGATAGGACTTGCACCATATTTATCGTTATTCAATTCAATACGATAACGATTGTACTTATGCTCAATCTCTACGATAAAATTGTCAGGGTAGTTAGTAGCAACATAACTACGAATCTTTTCCGGCACAATTCCATCGGGCACCTGCCTATTCTGGCAATCTACATCAGTCCATTCACCATTTTCATCAAAATCCAATTCGGTTCCATCTGATAATGTCACTTCATAAACAATCTGGCCATCGTCCATCTCCTTTTCAGCAGCCACAATGGTTTGATCCGCAAAATACTGTTCGATGAATGATTTTGCTGCATTAGGCAATTTATTAGGACTGATATTGCCGAAATTTGTGTTGTTTTCACAACTTTGCATGCCAGCCATCATTAAGGCTATCAACATGCCCCATAGAAATTTTCTCATAATTTTCTCTTTTAATGGTTAGTATGTCGTTTTTAATAAAAACGGCTTATTAGCCATTTTTGTTTTATCACAAAACACAAAAAAGCTTTTTTGCTACAAATAATCCTGTAGTTGCTCCAATTTGATACCTCTTGAACCTTTCAACAGAACATAGCGCTCCTTCAGTGGGTGTTCCTTCAGATATTGGGCAAGAGCATTCACATCACTAAAGTGGCAAAAACTGGAAGCAGTAGCAGCAAATTCTTTTCCCACCAGATAAACATCTGTAAAATGATATTGAACCAGCAGTTCAACTATTTTTTTATGTTCCTCTTCACTTTGTTCACCCAGTTCCAACATATCACCCAAGATAAGTGTCTGGTTATTCATGTGCATTTGGGCAAAATTCTCGATAGCCGCCTTCATACTGGTAGGATTGGCATTATAAGCATCCACCACAATGGTATTGTCAGCCGATTTCACCAGCATAGAACGATTATTCTGAGGTACATATCCCTCAATAGCACGCTTTATCTCTTCAGGAGCCACTCCAAAGCTATTTCCAATACAAGCTGCTGCCAAAACATTTTCTGCATTATAAGCACCTACCAAATGAGTTTGCAAAGTAAATATTTGTCCACCTACATGCATCTCCATTGACAAGAAGCCCGTACAATCAAGAACTTTTCCCGATACCTCCGCAGCATTATCAAGCAAACTATAAGTGTGCACCGGCAAGTCACCCGCCATTTCACGCAAATAGGGATTGTCTATGTTGCGAAAAATGAAACCTTGATGCATACGGATATAATCATAAAGTTCGCCCTTAGTTTTCATTACACCTTCAAAACTACCAAAACCTTGCAGATGAGCTTTTCCTACATTGGTAATAATGCCGGCATTCGGACAAGCAATCTCCACCAACTCCTTAATATCGCCAGGATGGCTTGCACCCATTTCGATTATACCAATATCATGTTTATCAGTCATTTGCAACAATGTCAAAGGAACGCCGATATGGTTATTGAGATTACCTTTCGTATAGTGCACATTGTATTTTTCAGATAAAACTGCTGCGGTCAACTCTTTTGTCGTTGTCTTGCCATTAGTTCCCGTGATACCAATGATAGGCTTTCCCAATGCTATTCTATGCTCCCTGGCCAATTGTTGCAAAGCTTTCAGCGTATTGTCCACAAGAATGAAACGATTATTCAAAGCGTATGCGGGTTCATCGATAACCGCATAGGCTGCACCTTGTTCCAAAGCCTTGGCTGCATAGGCATTACCATTGAAGTTTTCGCCTTTCAGCGCAAAAAACAACGAAGCTTCAGGGCAATTCCGACTATCCGTAGTTACACAAGACATTTCCGGGTGAGTGATTTGGAACTTGGAGTTAAGTTCACAAAAAAGCTGGTACAGATTTTCCATATCCATAAACAAAATCAAAATAATACAGCAAAGATAGCGCAAGCTAAGTAGAGCGGCAAATAAACGACAAAAGAAGCAAAACAAAAAAGCGGAACATGAAGCCCCGCTTTTTCATATATTGCATACTTGCTTATTCTATAATAGTTGTCCATCCATAAACATCTTCCTCTTCACCATATTGTATAGCGCGGAGTTTGTTGTAAAGTTTTTCGCAAACCTTGCCCGGCTTTCCATCCTTGCTGAATACATAGCTTTTCTTCGTATCATAGTCGTCGATACGTTCAATTGGACTGATAACAGCTGCTGTTCCACAAGCACCTGCTTCGTCGAATTCTGCCAGTTCTTCCACTGGAATATGACGGCGTTCCACAGTCATACCCATGCTCTCGGCCAATTGCATCAAGCTCTTATTGGTAATAGAAGGTAGGATAGATGTTGATTTTGGGGTTACATATGTATTTCCTTTAATAGCAAAGAAGTTGGCAGCCCCGCATTCATCAATATACTTCTTCTCCTTCGCATCCAAATAGAAGATATTGGAGTAGCCCAATCGATGTGCGTGGTCACCAGCTACCAGGCTGGCAGCATAGTTTCCACCTACTTTATAGATACCCGTACCCAGAGGAGCTGCGCGGTCATATTCACGCATGATAACAAACGGAGTTGTTTGGAATCCACCCTTGAAATAGGGTCCCACGGGGGTAACAAACAAAATGAATTCATATTCAGAAGCCGGTTTGACACCCACTTGTGCACTTGTTCCAATCAACAAAGGACGCAAATAGAGTGATGCACCTGATTCATAAGGAGGTACAAATCTTCTGTTTTCACGTACTGCCAAGATAACTGCGTCACGGAATTTATCTTCCGGAAATTCTGCCATCATAATGCCGCGGCATGAAGACTGCAAGCGTTTTGCATTTTCATCCAGACGGAATACTCTGATTTTACCGTCTTTTCCCATAAAGGCTTTCAAACCTTCGAAAGCTTCTTGTCCATAATGCAAACAAGTGGCGGCCATGTGAATTGAAATATGGGTGTCGGTAGTTGTGCGCAACTCACCCCATTCACCATTCTTGTACGTGCAACGTACATTGACATCTGTTGGCATATAGCCAAAGCTCAGATTGCTCCAATCAATTTTTGGTTGTTCCATAATCATTAAATTTTTTGTCCCACAAAAAGAGACGTGTTTTTTATTAATCGGTCAAGTAAAGAATACTCTCGTTACCCATGTTAAAAAGCAGGTCCAGCACACTCAAATCAGGCAGAAATCCATATTTGGTATCAAATACCTGGTAATAAGGTTTGGTAGCCCCCATATCTTCCTTGTGTGTTTTCGTCTTCAAGCGCAAATCTACAACTTTATTCTGAAAATCCACACAATAGTCATCAGTTAATTTCAGCGGTCTTTCTATCTCCAGCAAATCAAGGAATTTTTGTGTGATTTCCATATTGAAATCAATCAGAAACTTCCATTTTTTCTCAAAAAAGGGAACGATTTCATCCTCATAATATTCAAAGAAAGGCGACATGCCATAGGCAGAAACAATGGACTGCCAATGTTGGTGTCTCCAGTTATCATGGTCAGAAATACGTATATCCTTCACCAGATTCTTCTCCGTAAGGCCGCGCTCAACAGGAATACTTAATGCCATCTTCCCGTTTGCCGCCGCAATATAACAGCGATTACGATAGGTTTGACGGATATAATGGTCGTACTGTTCAATCCATACCGTATCCGCTTTCTGAATTTCCTTCATGTAGGATACCGAAGGGAAATAGGCTGTTGATAAACAGATTTGCTTCATTCTATCTATTTCCCGGCATACTTAAAGAAGCGGTTCCATCGGATTTTTCCATCGAACCATCCCTTATCCTTATTCAGCGACAGCCATACGACTACAGGTTGTCCTACAATATGGTCTTCGGGTACAAATCCCCAATAACGGGAATCAGCCGATTTATGACGGTTATCCCCCATCATAAAGTAATAGTCCATTTGAAAGGTATATTCATTGGCTGGTGCTCCATTGATATACACCACACTATCCTTCATCTCAATGCTATTATGCTCATAATTGCGTATCACCCTTTCGTAAATAGCATAATTATCCGCATTTATCGGTAAGGTCTCGCCTTTTTTCGGCATATAGATAGGTCCGTAATTATCGCGTGTCCACGGTTTCGCTCCTAATGGATAGACATCTCCTCCACGCCAATCGGGTTCTATTATGATTGTATCAATGATAGACATAGCCATCAAATCGGCTTTCATCTGGCGCGTCAAAGGCAAATGATAAACAGGGCGCGAGGCATCCAAACCCATTGCCTGGAATTCCTGCTGTCCCATATTGGTGCTCGGATTCAGCAACACACGGTCTTCTTTGCTGATACCCAGTTTATCAAAGAGTTTAGAAGTAAGCACTGCACCTGTTGTCTGTACATAGTAGTTATATTGTACCCCTTCATTATCGGGCAGCTCCTTTCCATTGATGTAAATCTGATTATTGACAATGCTCAGCGTATCGCCAGGCACCCCTACGCAACGTTTTACATAATTCTCCCTTCTGTCAACAGGACGCCATATGATATCACCGAAAATATCACTACGTTGATTAACCACGTCTCGTCCATAATAATAGCATAAAGTATAATAGTCCGGGTTCTGTTGCTTTAACGCTACCGTATCACCGGCCGGGAAATTGAACACAACTATATCGCCGCGTTCCACCTTCCCAAGACCCTTCAGGCGCTTATAGTCCCATTGCGGTTTTTCAAAATAGGATTTAGTACCCCAAGGGAAAGTGTGTTGTACAAGTGGAAAGGAAAGAGGTGTATTCGGAACGCGCGGACCATAAGCGACCTTGCTTACAAACAAGAAGTCGCCTACCAACAAACTCTTCTCCAATGAAGAAGAAGGAATTTGATAGTTTTGGAACAAATACAAAAAGATAAAATAGACTGCCACTAAAGCAAAAACAATGGCATCTATCCAACTGCAAATCGTATAAATCACCGGATTCGTATCCTTGTATTTTTTCCACC
This sequence comes from Candidatus Gallipaludibacter merdavium, assembly GCA_017694875.1. GTDB lineage: Bacteria > Bacteroidota > Bacteroidia > Bacteroidales > Paludibacteraceae > Gallipaludibacter > Gallipaludibacter merdavium. The sequence continues at coordinate 10,437 of JADIMG010000042.1, read as the reverse complement.
AGTCATAAGGAATAAAGCGGGTAATGAAAATATCAAAAATAAGCGGCAAAAGAAACAGCCACCAGAAATTTCCCACCCAAACAATGAACAGGATATAAATAAGAGCCCATATTCCGAATTTCACCCATTGTTTAACGGGCCTTTGCAATCTTTCTTTCATAAAATCCTTTTTTATTAGCAGATACAATAATCAAGCCATGCCATTTTATTTGTGCTCCAATAAATCATCCATGCCATAAAAACCCGTCTTTCCACACAAAAATTCAGCAGCCATAACAGCTCCCACAGCAAAGCCACGACGGTTTTTAGCAGAATGTGTTATGGTGATGGTATCCACTTCGCTATCGTAACAAATAGTATGTATACCCGGTACTTCACCCTCACGCACAGCCTTAATGGAGAGTTCATCTGCTTTAACAGCTTCACCCAACACCCATTCCTTTTTGCGGTCAATCGCTTTCAACAAGTCATTTGCCAACGTGATAGCCGTACCACTGGGCGCATCCAGCTTATGTATGTGGTGTACTTCCGTCATGCTGACATCATAGTTGGCATAATCGTTCATCAATTGAGCCAAGTACCTATTCACTTTCATAAAAAGGTTTACGCCAATACTATAATTGGAAGCCCAAAAGAGGCCTTTCCCATTTGAAGGCAACTCGCTTTTCAGTTTCTCCAACTCCTTTTCCCAGCCTGTAGTGCCCGATACAACGGGAACACCTGCTTCCCATGCTTTTCTAACATTAGAGCAGGCTGCTGCAGGCGCAGAAAATTCAATGGCAACATCCGCTGTTTTAAAAGCGTCTGATGTAAAATCCTGCTGGTTATCCTTATCGATAACCGCTACAATCTCATGTCCGCGTGACAGGGCAACTTCCTCAATAATATGCCCCATCTTACCATAACCAATCAACGCAATCTTCATAACAATATATTTCTCAATCTATCCGTTTGCCACACATTTATAGCAAGGCGGCTATCATCTGTTTAATAAACAAATTTTCCATAAGGACTTTCAATGCACAGTTCATTTTGGTCTGCATGTTCGCAATAGCCACAAATCTGTGCATCGATATTGAAGGAACGCGCAATATCAATCACCTGCTGTGCATATTGCTGAGGCAGATATACCTCCAGGCGCTGTCCCATATTGAATACCTTGTACATTTCCTTCCAATCCGTTCCCGACTGTTCTTGGATAATCCTGAACAATGGAGGGATTGGGAAAAGTTGATTCTTCACCACCCTCATATTCTGTACAAAATGCATCACCTTGGTAAGTGCCCCACCGGAGCAGTGAACCATACCATGAATAGCCGGACGCATCTCATCCAACATTCTTTTAACTACCGGTGCATAAGTACGGGTCGGAGAAAGTACCAACTTGCCGGCATCCAAACCGAGATTCTCGATTTCATCGGTCAAATTGTATTTTCCGGCATAAGCCAAATCTTCCGGCATTCCATTGTCATAGCTTTCCGGATATTTCTGTGCCAGATAATGAGCGAACACATCGTGGCGCGCAGAAGTCAATCCATTACTACCCATACCGCCATTGTATTCCTTTTCATAAGTTGCTTTTCCGCAACTGGAAAGAGCCACAATGACATCACCATCGGCAATATGTGCATTGTCGATTACATCAGCACGCTTCATACGACAAGTTACCGTACTGTCCACAATGATTGTACGCACCAAATCACCCACATCGGCCGTTTCACCGCCAGTGGGATATATATGTACACCCATCTCACCCAATTCCTGGGTCAGTTCATTGGTACCATTGATGATAGCTGAAATCACTTCACCCGGAATCAAACGCTTGTTTCGCCCAATCGTACTGGAAAGCAGTATATTGTCAGTTGCCCCCACACAGAGCAAATCGTCTATATTCATGATTAGGGCGTCCTGCGCAATTCCTTTCCACACATTCAAATCACCCGTCTCCTTCCAATACATGTAGGCAAGTGAAGATTTGGTTCCCGCACCATCTGCATGCATAATATTGCAATATTCGGGGTCATTGCCCAAATAATCAGGAATTATTTTGCAGAAAGCTTTCGGATAAAGACCTTTATCAATGTTTTTAATTGCGTTGTGCACGTCTTCCTTGGAAGCGGAAACGCCACGTAAGTTATACCGTTCGTTCATAGCTATTTATTTGTTGTGCAAAGATACTACATGACAAGCGGAGTGACAAATGCAAATGTCCATTATTCCGCATTAAATACCTGCTGAAACTCCTCGTCAAGCTGATGCAAATAGTTTTGGCAAAACAGAATCAGCTCTTTGGCTCTTCGAGCCTTTGTCACATATTCCTGCATAGCTATCGGTGTATCCCCATCAAGTGACTCGACAATCTCATTCAATTCACGGATTGCCTTATCATAATCCATTTGCTCTTGTTCCATATTACCTTTATTTAAACTATCCATTAATCTTCAGAGAAATGTACCAATACCCTTCTATAAGAGTTGAATATTTTCGATTTTGATACAAAGCCTATATATGTCTTGTCATCGTCAACAACCGGAAGATTCCACGCCCCTGTATCTTCAAAAATCTCCATTACCTTTTCCATCGGCATATTGTGATTGATGATGGCAGGAGGAGATATCATGAGTTGTCCAACCGTGAACCGCTCATAAAGCTCCGGACGGAACATGATATTCCGGACCTCATCCAGCAGCAGAATGCCCAGCAACCTATTATTGTCACGCGCTACTACCGGAAAGATATTTCTCCGTGAGTTGGATATAATCTTAACCAACTGACCGAGCGTCATATCTGGATACAAAATAGTTAAATCTGTTTCAATCACATTATCCATTTTCAGAAGCGTCAAAACCGCCCTATCCTTATGGTGTGTCAACAACTCTCCCTTTTGCGCCAACCGCATGGCATACAAACTATGCGGTTCAAATATAATAATGGTCAGATAGGAAACCACAGAAACAATCATCAGGGTCATAAAGAGGTTGTACCCTCCTGTCAATTCCGCAATCAAGAAGATACCTGTGAGTGGTGCATGCATCACACCCGACATAAGTCCACTCATTCCAGCCAAGGCAAAATTGGCCTCCGGCACAACAATTCCAGCCAGATTGAATAAACGTGCCACCACAAAACCGGTCACACATCCCACAAACAGAGAAGGTGCAAAAATACCACCTACTCCACCGCCACCATTGGTAGCTGCACTGGCAAATATTTTAAAGAAAATAATAAGCAACAGATAAATCAACAATACCCAAGTTTTGTCTATACCTAACAGGGCAAACAAGCTTCCGTCAAGTGTGGCGGTTGCATTTCCATTCAGAATATTATCGATGGAATCGTAACCTTCACCATATAAAGGAGGAAACAGGAAAACTAATACACTCAACATACTCCCACCCAGCAACAGTTTGTGTACCGGCTTTTTCAACCTTTTAAAAATGCCTTCCAAATAGTTCATACCTCTCGTAAAATACAAGGAAACCAGCCCGCACACAATTCCTAACAAGACCAAATAAGGAATCCGTTCCACTGCAAAAGGTTCGTGTTGGGTAAAAAGGAATAGCGATTCACTTCCTGTAAACACATAGGCAATAGAAGTAGCCGTCACCGACGAAATGAGCAAAGGAGCAACAGAAGTCATTGTCAAATCAAGCATCAGCACTTCCAACGTAAAGACAAGTCCAGCAATCGGCGCTTTGAAAATACCCCCTATAGCACCCGCCGCACCGCAACCAATCATCAGCATCATGGTCTTTTGGTTCATCTTAAAGAACTTGGCCAGATTGGAACCTATGGCAGCCCCGGTCAACACAATAGGTGCCTCGGCTCCAACAGAACCACCAAAACCGATTGTAATTGAACTGCCCACCAAAGAAGACCATGTATTATGCAGTTTCAATATGCTCTTACGCTGTGAAATGGCAAAAAGGATACGTGTGATACCATGACTAATGTCATCTTTCACAATCTTGCGTACAAACACAGAAGCCAACGCAATACCAATGGCAGGTGAAATAAGGTACCAATAGTTTATTTCCGACATAAAAGCCGTTTCCAACCAATGTTGTATAAGATGGATGGCGCCTTTCAGGATAACAGCAGCCAAAGCACTCATCACACCCACCATCAAACTCAAGAGAAGCACAAAATGCTTCTCCGTGATATGCGCTTCGCGCCATGCAATCATGCGCTCATACCAATCCTTTCTAGTATATTCTTTCATGATATAACGCAAAAAATTACGGACGAATTATTTTTATCACATTACCTATATCCAGCTTAATAATGGATGAAGGTTTTGCCGGTGTTCCATCATTCTGTCTGTATTGTACGATATAATCAACCGCCTGCTTGATTTCATCGGTGATTTCAGCATATATGGCAGGGCTTGGTTGTCCGCTAATATTGGCCGACGTAGAAACAATAGGGCGTTTAAATCGGGCACAGAGCATCTTGGAAAAAAGTTCGCTGGTGACTCTTATACCAATAGAGCCGTCTTCTGCAATCAAATTTCTCGCCAGATTTTTTGCTTGGGGATATATAATGGTCAACGGTTTATCACTCACCTCTATTAAATTCCAAGCCATATCTGGCACTTCACGCACATATGCCTCAATACGGTTGGGTGTATCAACCAATACCAGCATAGATTTTGCGTCTGACCGACGTTTCAATTCAAAAATACGTTTTACAGCCTCTTCATTGGTTGCATCACATCCAAGTCCCCACACCGTATCGGTCGGATATAGGATGATTCCGCCTTTTTGAAGCGTTTCCAAAGCTTTCTTCAAGTCTTCGGCATCATAAGTCTTGACAGACTTTGTCGTTACATCATTCATTATCAACTATTTTGTTGTCCTCTACAAAACATAAAACCAATATATAACCGTGGCCCCGTGATAAAGTCGGGCTGCGGATTGGTCACATTCAACAGGTAGTCTAATTTGAGTACCAAATGTATTTTCTGTGTCATAGCCCATTCATAACCCACAAAAGGGGCTACGGCCATAAAAGCATATTTTCTGTATGACACATTATTCTCCACTTCCCAATCCTGCAGCATAGCTTCTGTAAGTGTCAGATTCCTATAAGCACCTCCTCCAACTGTTGCTCCAACAAAAAAAGTATGCCGGTCTTTTGTAAATGCACAATCCGCCAACAAACCTCCCCATCCTATTGTTGCATAACTACCCTTTTGACCATAGTATAAAGTAGTACTATACCCTTCTGTTCCTACGCGCAAATATTTTCCGAAGTTCAAGCGGATAGCTCCTCCTATTCCAATAGGCATACCTTGCATTTTCTCAGTAGCTACCACTGTGCCACCCTGTTGCGGAGTACTTACTCCTCCAAAAACATAGCCCGTGTGAAGCATCATTCCGCCGGAATAGCCATTATATTTCATTCTATTTTCGGCTGCTGCCGGCATAAGTATCCCAACGACACACGTAACCACGCAAAGTACAACTATTAAACCTTTATCCATGTTGAAGCAGATTTTGAGCCAGCTGCATAAAATATTCAGAAGCGGGATTATGCGTCTGGAGTACTATTGGCATACCACCATCACCTCCTTCACGTATGCTCTGCACTAGTGGAATCTGACCCAAGAAAGGTACGTGCTGTTCTTCTGCCAATTTTTTCCCACCATCCTTTCCGAAAATATAATATCTGTTTTCCGGAAGCTCAGCCGGAGTAAACCAAGCCATATTTTCGACAATACCCCAAATAGGAACATTGATTTTGTCATTGCGGAACATATTCAATCCTTTTTTGGCATCGGCCAAAGCAACCGGTTGTGGCGTCGTTACCACAATCGCACCCGTCAGTTCCAACAACTGTACAATGGTCAGATGAATATCGCTCGTACCTGGAGGCAAATCAATGAGGAAATAGTCCAATTCACCCCAATCACCTTCAGTTACCAATTGCTTAATGGCATTGCTTGCCATACCTCCTCTCCAGATAACCGGACTTTCAGGATCGACAAAGAAACCGATGGAAAGGACTTTTACCCCATATTTTTCTATAGGAACAATCAGATCTTTTCCGTCTACTTCATTGAGTAAAGGACGTGCATCTTCAATGGCAAACATTTTTGGAATGCTAGGTCCAAAGATATCTGCATCGAGCAATCCCACCTTGCATCCTTGAAGTGCTAGCGCCACCGCCAAATTAGCGGAGACAGTCGATTTACCTACACCACCTTTTCCCGATGAAATGGCAATGATGTTTTTCACCTTCGAAAGCGGTTTCACCGGTGCCTCCGGCAGTGGTTTTCTATATTTCACCGCAATGTTCCCCTTTATGTCTGCAGCCTCGTCCACATAGGTAAGGATAGCTTGTTCGGCTGCTTTGACAACTGATTTGATAAAAGGATCATTTTGACGCTCGAAAATCAAGGAAAAAGATATCTTGTTGCCTTCAATACGGATATCGTCTTCCAGCATTTCATTTTCAATCAGACTTTTCCCATTTCCAGGGTAACGCACATTCTTAAGTGCATCAATAATTAATTTCGGATAGTACTGCATAGTTATTTGTTAGTGTTTGTTTGTGTTCTGCCATTACGGCCAAAACTACGATAATTATCATGTTCAATTTCAATTTGCGGCTCCACAAAATCCTGCCTTCTCTCCAAGACGAACTTTATGTATTTGATGCTGATGCCACGCGACAGCCACTGTTGCTCATAATATGTCTTAATGGAAAGAATCGGGTCTTCCCAATTCGATGCATACAAGTCGTTTGTTTCAAACAAGACAGGATAAGCATTTTCCTTCACCATTGCACATGTATATGTATATAGGAAGTTGCTGTCCGTCTTCAAATGAATAATGCCATTCTCCTTGAGAATCTGCTGGTAATGCTTCATCAAATTCGTTGAAGTCAATCGTTTGGTCGTTTTCTTCATTTGCGGGTCTGGAAAAGTAATCCAAATCTCATCCACCTCATCCGCAGCAAAAAAACGGTCGATAAATTCGATGTTTATTCGCAAAAATGCCACATTACCCAATCCATTTTCACAAGCATATTTTGCTCCTGTCCACATCCGAGCACCTTTGATATCGATGCCGATAAAATTCTTTTCCGGAAAGCGTTGTGCCAATCCTACTGTATATTCACCCTTGCCACAACCCAGCTCCAATACAATCGGATGATTATTATGAAAGAATTTGTTTCTCCATTCTCCTCTCATCAGTAAAGCCTCATTGTCGGGAGCCACCTCCCGTGCGCCGCATTGAAAAACATTGGGAAGTTTTTCCATTTCAGCAAATTTTGCCAGCTTATTTTTCCCCATTGCCGCTTTCTCTTAATTCAATTCCTACATTTGTTATCCCTTTGAGGATTTCACTGCGCATTCCTTGCCGGATAGCTATCTTATAAAGTCCTGTGTCAGGCATTAACACGTTTGTATGGTATAATATAGGCATTTCCTTTATTGCCCCAATGCCATTTCCCAACCACCGGCCACGGTTATCCGCCAAATAGCACTCAATCGTATCAGATTTCAACTCTCCGCCAGCCATTTGTTCCTGAACGAATAACCAAAAATTCTGATAAGGGTAATCCGTCGTGTGTCTGATAAAAATGACCACATCCAACGGTTTCTCCACCTGTTTCAGGTCCGTTTGAAAAACCACTAAACTGTCCTGATGCCAACCGGCCACAGGCAAATCTTCAGCTTCTGCATAGATTCTCTTTGGTCCACATGACGTAGCGGCCAGCAAAAGCAATCCTACAAAGCCAACGGCCTTTCCCCAAAATCCATTATTGCCCATCACGATTATTTTGTCTGTTTTTGTTCTTATTCCGTTTTTTCACGGGGCGTTTCTTTACTTTATCAAAACGAGTAAGGCTATCTTGTCCTACAACATTCTGATAGTCTATAACTTCCTCTCCCGGCTTTTCCACCTTGGCTTCCACTTCCAATTGTGCCGGCTTTTCACCCCGCTTATTCATGGCGATAATCTCTTTTGCCCGTTTGGCTGATATCGTAACCAGATTGGTCGGCATATTAGGTGCTGTGGAATAACTTACCAACCCTTTCAGGATATCCACCTTGAATTGATAATAAGTAGCATCCATCGTTTCCAATGTCGTATCTTTGGGAGGAAGCAATTTCTGCGCCTCCGAATAGAGATCCACCTCATAATTCATGCAACATTTCAATTTGGCACACTGCCCAGCCAGTTTCTGTGGATTCAATGAAATATCCTGAATACGAGCAGCACTGGTTGTCACCGAGTTGAAGGATGTCATCCAACTTGCGCAGCACAACTCCCTGCCACAAGGACCGATTCCACCGATGCGTCCAGCCTCCTGCCGTGCACCAATCTGCTTCATCTCAATACGTACCCTAAATGTTTCTGCAAAGACTTTTATCAGTTGTCGGAAATCCACGCGTTCATCGGCAATATAATAGAAAATGGCCTTATTGCCGTCTCCCTGGTATTCAACATCTCCGATTTTCATGCTCAGCTGTAAACTTTCAGCCAGCTGTCGCGCCTTAATCATCGTGTCCTGCTCTTTAGACTTGGCTTCGTAATATTTTTCCATATCACTTTCCTTGGCCTTCCGGTAGATTTTCTTCGGTTCCAGGCGCTGCAAATCGATTCTGTTTTTCCGCATTTGCAACGTAACCAATTTGCCCACCAAAGTCACTTCACCAATATCATGTCCCGGCTGAGCCTCGACCGCTACCATATCACCTTTTTTCAAATCAAGATGGTCTTCATTGATATAATATCCTTTACGGGTATTCTTGAACTGCACCTCTACAAAATCGGTAGCCTTGACCGTTTCCGGCAAGTCGCACAACCAATCAAAGGTGCTTAGTTTCAGGGCTGAATTCCTGTTCCACCCTTTTTTATTCAAACGACAACTTCCGTCGTTTAATGTCATATCGTATTCCATATTCCAGTATATCTTATACAGGTCCTACTGCGGTTGTTACATCTTCAACAAGACGATTACCTTCAAGACCAAATCAAACAAAACAATTTTCGAGTTCACATTTTGCTCTATATGGCGTTCGGCCAAAGCAAATTCTTCCATCAGTTGCTCCACATTCCTTTCATTGACAAAAGGTGAAAAGTTTGCAGAGAAACGTTGTTCTTCCAACGTCATATAATTGAGTTCTGGCTTGTGAAAATTGTAAATGAAATTTTCACGCAACAGATGCTGTGCGTAAGCGAGAAAGTTTTTCTGCGCATCGCGTCCTCCATCAGAAGAAGCAGTTTCCGACCAATTGCGTAATTCTTGTAGCGCAGCATAGTCTTTTTTATTTCCTACCAGCCATGCCTTGCGCATCAAAAAGATAAACTGCTGCAAGTTCGTTTCCGTTTCCGCATCTTTTTCCACCAACCGCCTGGCCTTCAAATAACTGCCATTACTCGTATGTGCATACAAATGAACAGCGGCATCGCTCAAAGTTGGGAATTTATTTTTGAGCGCCTCTTCAATATCATCAGACGCCAATGTCGGAATCTGAATGGTTTGTGTACGTGAACGTATCGTTGTCAACAATTGGTCGGGTTGCTCCGAAACCAATAACAAAACCGTCTTTTCTGCCGGTTCTTCAAGCGTCTTGAGAATTTTGTTGGCACAGACTACATTCATCTTTTCAGGCAACCAAATAATCATAAACTTGTAATTGCCTTCGTAGGACTTAAAACTCAGTTTTCGGATAATCTCGTCACTCTCATTGGCATAAATCAGCAACTGTTTTGTAACTCCCAATTCCTTTTGCCAATCAGACAAATCAAAATAACCATGATTTCGAATCATGGAGCGAAAGTCAGCCACGAAATCGTCACAAACCGGATTGCGCGACCCCTTTTTTTCAATCGGAAAAACAAAGTGCAAATCGGGATGTTCCAGCGTCTTGAACTTCAGGCAAGAAGGACAAACTCCACATGCATCTTTTTCACCTCGGTTTGTACAATTGATGTATTGGGCATAGGCTATGGCCAATTGCAGTTTGCCAACCCCCGATGGTCCGACAAACAATTGGGCATGTGGGATACGCCCTTCATGCACCGAACGAATCAGCCGTTCCTTAACTTTTTCCTGACCAATAATATCCGAAAACATCAGCTATACTTTATCTACTATAACCTGCAAAGGTAAAGAAAAAAACTGAATATTCCCGTCTAATGGGCAAACGGGCCCAATAGAACTAGTAATCGCTACTAATCCCTATTCTATGACATTACAATAATATCCGAATCCATCGGACATTATGAAGAATAGAATTTACACATGTCGTATGCTATTCTTTGTATAAAAAAATGCCACCCTTAAGGGAGGGCACTGAAAAAGTAATCACAATTCAGTCCACTCTGCAGAGTAACTAAAAATATAGAGTTCGCCAACTCCTTATCGAGGATTTGACGAACTCTAATTTTTATTGATAGGTCGGTTATATATGACGCT
>JADIMG010000041.1 GCA_017694875.1 Candidatus Gallipaludibacter merdavium | reverse complement strand
CCATTATTTCCTATGTATATGAAAGACATGGATGGCAACAACGTATTGGACGAAAATGGAAATCCGCAACTGGACTATGGTGAACAAGGGCGTCCCGGTAGCTACAATGACTATAATCCGTTGGGTGGTTTAGTAGATGATAAATCGTACGTAAAGAATGATGTTGCCAGTTTGCGTACAGGTTTCACTTTGGGTTCAGACAAGGATGATTTCGGTGTATTTAAAGGTTTGAAACTGTCAGTAAACTTTGGTATGGACTACCGTACGATGAATCAGATGAATTACATGAATATGTATCACGGTAATCAGGCAAATGCTGGTGGTTTGATTTATAAATACAACACCCGTATGCAAAGCTATACGTTCAACCAAATTTTGACCTGGGACCGTTCTTTCGGATTGCATAATTTCAATGTAATGGCTGGCCATGAGTTTTATGCTTATCAATACGAATACTTAAATGCAGCTAAGTCTAACTTGGTGGACGGCATTTTGGAACTTCGTCCGGGTACGACCATTACATCAGCTGACTCGTATACTGATAAATATCGTATTGAATCTTGGTTTGGCCGTTTCAATTACAATTTTGATGAGAAATATTACTTTGATGCTTCTATCCGTCGTGACGGTTCTTCCCGTTTCCATAAAGACCACCGTTGGGGTACATTCTGGTCGGTAGGAGGTAACTGGCGCGTTTCAAAAGAAGCTTTTATGGAGGATGTAAAATGGGTTGACAATCTGTCTGTGAAGTTAAGTTATGGTCAACAAGGTAATGATAACCTTCGTACTTATTATGCTTGGCAGAGTCTGTATGATTTGGGCTGGCCTAATGGCAGCAACATCGGCGGTATGGTGACTTCTTTGGAAAACCAAGAAGTGTCATGGGAAAAGAGCGGCAATATGAATGTCGGTTTTGAAGCTTTGTTGCTCGATCACCGTTTGAGCATTTCTGCTGAATACTATAATAAGAAAACAACCGATATGTTGTTGAATTATCCGATGGCGACTTCTACCGGTTTTAACGGTTACAATGCCAATGTGGGCGATATGCGTAACAGCGGTTTCGAATTTGAAGTAAGAGGTACGCTGATTAAGACCAATGATTGGAACTGGGATATTACTTGGATGGGATCTACTGTAAAGAACAAGGTATTGAAATTAACTAATGAATCTCCTGAAATCATCAACGGTATCTATAGCATTAAGGAAGGCATGCCTATCAACACTTTCTATATGGCTAAAGCTGCAGGTGTAGACCCTGCTACCGGTGCACAACTTTATTGGGCATACGACAAAGATGAGAACGGGAACATTGTCAATGAATATATCACCAGTGATTATAACAAAGCCAATGAAAGCAAATATTATTTAGGAAGCCGTATCCCGGATTTGTATGGTAGTATCGGTACGAGCCTTAGCTGGAAAGATATTGATTTGTCTATCTTGACCACTTATTCATTGGGTGGTAAGATTTTTGATAGTTTGTATCAAGGCAGTATGGAAAACATGTATTTCAATAACAATTGGAATGAACATGCTTTACGCCGTTGGCAAAAACCGGGTGACATTACAGATGTACCCCGTATAGAAATTGCCGGATCATACGCAACCAATGACCGCTTCTTGGTAGATGCTTCTTATTTTGCCATTAAGAACATCACCTTGGGTTATACATTGCCGAAAGTATGGATGCAGAAAGCACGTTTGGGCTCTATACGCGTATTCGCTTCAGTTGATAACTTGGCATTGTTTACCCATCTGAAAGGTATGGATCCGCAATACAACTTCAGCGGGTCAACTGATTATGCATACAGTCCGAACAAGACTTGGTCTTTCGGTTTTGAAGTTAATTTCTAATAATAGCTAACAAACAATATCAAAAAGAATATGAAGAAAATATTGAAATATACCTTTGCCGGTCTTATGGGATGTACTGCATTGACTTCGTGTCTGGATTCCTCTTTGGAGACCTCCCCGACAGATTCAATGTCAGGAACCACTTTACTGGCTAATGCCAATTCGGCATTGATTCCTTTGAATGGCATTTACCGTTCGATGTACGCCTCTTGGTCTCCTGCAGCTAATGAACACCAAAGTTTTGGCATTAATTCGTATGCTTTAATGGCTGATGTCATGGGAGATGATATGATTATGGATGCCATGGGTAGTGGATGGTTTTGGTACGACTGTATTTATAATGTAAAGAGTCGTTACACATCTACAGCATGGCGTTCGTATGACATATGGAACTGCTATTACACATGGATTAGTAACGCCAATTATATTTTGGCAGCGGAAGAAACGATGAGTGGTGCTTCTGCCGATGTAAATTATGTTATAGGCCAGGCATACGCTATCCGCGCTTACTCTTATTTCATGTTGGCGCAGAATTTTGCCCGTACTTATAAAGGTCATGAAAGCGACCCTTGTTGTCCGATTTATACCGAACCTACTGTTGCCGGGACGGAAGGGCAACCGCGTTCTACTGTACAACAGGTGTATGACTTGGTTACTTCAGATATCCAGAAAGCTGTTGAAAAATTGAGTGCAGCTCCTGCTCAAACTCATAAGACCCACATTGATGCAAGTGTGGCATATGGTATTCAGGCGCGTATTGCTTTGACAATGGAAGACTGGAATTTGGCAAAAACCGCTGCACACAATGCGATTGAAGCCAGTGGATGCACAGTATTGCCAGCCGAAACCATTAAGGGATTAAATGACGCAACACTTTCTAATGTGATGTGGGGGGCTCCTATCCAAAATGACCAAACGAGTGGTTATGCTTCTTTCTTTGCACACATGGACCCCAATGTTGCGTATGCGAATTCAGCACGTAAGCAAATCAATAAAGATTTGTATGATAATATTATGCTGCCGACTGACGAACGTAAATGTTGGTGGGATCCGACAGATACAAATAGCGAACGTGGGGCAGAAGCAGGTTATCAACAAGTGAAATTTTCATTTTCCGACTATACTGTCTGGATGGGTGACTATGTATGGATGCGTGTAGAAGAAATGTATCTGACTGCAGCGGAAGCTGAGTGTATGTTGGGTGAAGAAGATGCCGCAAAACAAGATTTGTATGCGGTAATGAGCCAGCGTGTGGAAGGCTATAGTACAACCAAGACAGGTACTGCATTAGGCAAGACCAGTAGCGACCGTACGGGTTCTTTGCGTGAAGAGATTATTGACCAACGCCGTATCGAATTGTGGGGTGAATATGGACGTATTTGGGATTTGCGCCGTCTGCGTCAAGGTTTCCGCCGTACAGCAGCGCAAGGATGGCCTGCCGCTGCCTTGTTGAATAATCGTCCGACAGATGATCCTGAATGTTATATGTGGGTATTGACTATTCCGCAGACTGAATTTGACGGAAACGTCAATATGGATTTGTCACAAGACCAAAACCCAATTGATGATTACAAATAAAATAATTTAAATTTGAACTTTAATTTAAAGATACGATATGAAATACGTAAATAAAATATCAGTTCTCCTATCGCTGTTGATGGTGGTACTGTTTAGTGCATGTAATGCCGATCAGGAAGGACCGCTTTATTCAGAAGGGAAAGGTTTGTCGTTTGTTTCATCTACCTTGAATCCAACAACCGTTTCTCCGAATAATCCGACTTTTACCGTTGATATTCTTCGGGCGACAACAGTAGGCGAATTAGACGGTACTATTCAATTGTATGCTTATACAGGCTCTGGTGAAACCGAACAAGAAATGACGGGTTGTACTGTTACCGGTTATCATTTTGCGGATGGCGAAAATAAAGCTTCGGTAACCATTGATGTAACTCCTTTGGCTATTGGCCAAACTGTAACTGTAGAATTGGAGTTTGCAAGTGACGATGCTTCAATCGGTGGTAATAATACGACTTCGATTTCTGTAAGTAAGGATTATACATGGAACAGTTTGGGTGAAGCAACATTCTATGATAATCAGTTCTTTTATTGGTATAATGATGGTAAGGGTGTGAAAGTAGAAATGTATCAGGCTGCAGAACAACCTAACCGTTATAAATTAGTTAATCCTTATGCTGAATTTAATGCGGCTACTTGGCCTGCGTCTGAATTGCCAGGATTTACCAAGAGTCTGATGGATAGCGATTTTATCTTTGTTGTGCAAGATAATGGGACTATTGTATATAATTCTTATCGCCTTGGAATGACTTATGGGGAAAATGGTCCTATTACGATAGAACATCCGTTAAGTTTTGGCTTATCGGCAAGTTATAACCGGCAGATTGATGACAAAACATTCCAACTTGCTCCTATGTATTATATGGAAGCTACAGGAAGTGGTTTCAATTGTACAGGATATGATGAAGTTATTTTAATTGTGCTTGAATAAATCATTTTTTAACATAAATGAAAGGGACTATCTCAATCGGGAAGGTCCCTTTCATTCATATTAACAGTCTTTTAAAACTACTCTTTTATTATAATAATGTACGCGCGTACATTAATATAATACAAAATACCACATCGCCCAAAACAAATATAAACAGAAAGGCTCAAGCTTTGCTTTAAAAATTTTCTATCATTTCAAGCTCAACCGGGCAAGATAATCATAATGCATTCCTTCCTTCACTTTTTCTACCTCAAAGCCATATTGTGAGGCGTATGCGGAA
>JADIMG010000040.1 GCA_017694875.1 Candidatus Gallipaludibacter merdavium | reverse complement strand
CTGCGTTGGTAGCGCAGGGCTTCCATGTCTCGGTAATAGGCACGCTTTTCTGCATCGGGGAGTGTGTCGATTCGAAGCCGTTCGCGAGCTTCTGGAAGTCCTTTGGCTGTGGCTTCTTTGTCAATTTCTCCTGTTTTGAGGAATTTAATCCATTCGTCAAGAGGTGTTTTTGCTACTTTATCGAAATCGTTTACACGTAATACATAGTATTCCGGGAAGATGTCGCCGGCATCTTTCCCTATAAATAATTCTTGTTGACGGACGGATAGTTTTAATACGTCATTGGGGTCGTGCAATCCACGGAATATGGTTTTCCCATGATATACGTAGTCTTTACCTTGACCAAGGTCAAAATAAACAATATTGATAGAATAAAGTTTTCGGACTTTATCGTAGTCATCTCCTAAATTGATGTATTCTGATATGGTTTTTGACACTCCATAAAGCATCCGGTGAAAATAATCTAATTCACGGTTGTTTTGCACTTCGATAATAAGCAATCTGCCTTTGCTGTCTTCAACCAAAATATCAGCGCGGTTAAACTTATCCGTTTCATCGGTCTGATTTGATTCACTTTCCAAGAAACGGCAGATATGCAAGTCTTCTTCCAATAGAGTTGAGAGAAAACCTTCAAGTACAACGTAATTGCTTTTGTCGCGCAGCAACCGTTTCATTGCCCAGTCGAAACGTATGTAATTCTCTTTCATATCCTGATGTTTATAGCTCTGAATGCAAATATACTGATTTATTTTATTTCACGGCAAGAATACGTTGAACTTTTCAGATATAAGCGTTTCTTAGTTATAAGAAAAGCCTTGCATTACAGCCGGTGTCATCACGACAACGGCTGTAGTGCAAAGCTTATTTGAAAATCAAAAATTTTAATAACCTTCGTTTTGTTTCCAATTGGTATTAGTTTCCATTACGCCTAAAGGAATAGGCATAACGCGACGCCACAGTTCGGTTTTTGCTTCTGGATGGATAGTATGTTTCCAACCCCAGTCATTTTCAAATTGTCCGAAGCGGATTAAGTCTTGTCGTCTCCACATTTCGCAGATAAATTCACGTCCACGTTCATCTAATAGTTCTTGCATAGTTACATCACCTTCTGCAATATGAGGTGCATTTGAACAATCACGTACTTGATTGATTAATGAGGCAGGTGTATCGTTACGAGTGGCATTAGCTCCCCGTAAGATACATTCAGCTTTAGTTAGCAGGATATCCGCATAACGGAAGATAGGAATATCATTGCCATTGACACGGTCGCGTAAGTCAAAATCATCCGGAATGCTGGGGTATTTGCCAAGATGATAGCCTTTCATAATATTGCTCGGTTCTGAATCTGCGCCTACATCCAATAAAGTTGGATCCATAAAATCAGAGGTCTCTAATTGTTTATAAGTGACTTGTTGCCCTTGATACATAAGCGGCTGGTCGGTCAAAGTATAGTTATTGGTGTAGTCGAAAATGTATTGTGGACCACCTAAAATCATCTGGTTACGTTCATCGCCCGGTAAATTGAAACGTTCTACACATTCAGGAACCAATACATAAGCACCGGCAACAGATTTTGAAGGTTTAAATCCCCAGGGACCATTATCGCAATCATTAGCTTTTTTGAATGTCATGAAACGGTCTAACTGGTGCCCGCCAATATATTTTGTAGGATTGGCAACGGGGTCGAAATTCATAGCGTAAATAAAATCTTTAATTTGGACACCGTTATTGGGGAAAAATTTCTGCCGATACCCTTTACCAACTTCGAAAATACCGGAATCTGTAATGCTGTCGCACCAAGCTATACATTCATTTAGCTTTTCGTTAGGGGTATTAACCGTGACCGATTTTACATCTCCGCAGGTATATACACCCCAGTTCAAATAGAGCTTAACCAATAACGCTTCAGCCATCCATTTGTTAGGACGACCGTAAGTATTTGCATTATTCTCTTCTGTTAATTGCGGTATGACAGCTAAGAGTTCCTTTTCAATCCATTGGGCTACTTCAGCACGCGGAGAACGGTTTATCACTTCTCCTTCTTGTAAACTATGTGATAGTATAGGGGTGTCGCCATAAAGATCCATCATCATAAAATGGTAAAAAGCACGGATTGCACGTACTGGTGCAATTAACGGATCTTCTGATTCGGCTTCTCCTGTTAATTCCATAATGACGCTGTTACAATATGAACAACCGGACATTAAGTCTCCCATTTGACCTACACCCGGAGTGTCATTTTTTAAATCGTGTGTAGTTGGGAAAAACAAGCGTCCATTGTCGTAATAACCGCCATTGAAGCATATTCCCATTAATTCGTCTCCTTGGAGCATGACGCCTTCCCAATAGTTACGTCCTAATCCTGCTTCATTTTGTAAGTAGTAATAACATCCTTCCAATTTTGCACTTAATGCGATAGGATTGTCAGGATAAGTTGTATATTGGGCATCAATATTAATATCAAGATCTGTACAAGCCGAGGTAAAACCTGCCATTACACTTGATAACAATAGAAATTTTATAGATGATTTCATAGTCTTTCTTGTCTTTTTAGAAGTTAATAGTTGCACCGATAAGGAATTGGCGAGTACGTGGATAATGATCACTGCGTGTATCACAACCTGGCTCTAATCCACCGAGATTGATTTCCGGGTCACGTCCTTTATAACCGGTAATTGTGAATACGTTGTTGCAAGATGCATAAAGGCGTAAGTTGCGTAACCAGCCATTGAAATTTTTGAAAGTATATCCCAATGTCAGATTTGCCAATCGGAAATAACTACCATTTTCCAAATAGCGGTCAGATGGTAAAGCAGAGAATTTGTCTGTCGGAAGTTGTTCCGTTACAATTGATGTCATTACATTTTTGCCTTCGGTAACGTTGGCTATATTGCTAAAAAATGCACGTGGCTCGTTGAAAATCTTTTGTCCGAATACGCCAGTAAAGAATGCAGTAAGATCCCAGTTCTTATAGGCAAAATTATTATTCCATCCCATCGTTAATTTGGGTTGTGCATTGCCTACAATGGTGCGGTCCTCTTCACCAGGAGTAGTGGTTGTTTCACCTGTGCGTTCACCTGTTTCGGGGTCTCGTTCATAAAATACAGAAATGCCTTCATCATTATATCCAGCCCATTCCCACATATAGAATGTTCCGATTGGTTCACCTTCTATAATGCGTTGGATAGTTGCGGTGGAAGCATTTGGCAAATTAGGATTATAGCGATTCAACACTCCGGCATTGAATTCATCGTTAGATACACTGACCACTTCATTGCGATTATGAGATAAGTTGAGTGAAGTGTTCCATGTGAAGTCACGTGTTTGCACAGGGGTAGCATTGATAGTTAATTCAATCCCTCGGTTGCTCATTTTCCCGACATTAGCGGTTAATACATTTACCGGATAATAGCTAGTAGAAACGGGATAATCCCAAATCATGTCCTTTGTAGATTTGTCATAATATTCAATCGTACCGTTAAGACGTCCGCCGAAGAATGAAAAGTCAAGTCCGATATTCAACATGGAAGTTGTTTCCCATTTTAAATCCGGATTCACATTACGTGCGGCATTCAGATTTTTGTAACTTCCTTGTGTACCTGTTGTTGGGTCGGTATAAGTAAACCGACTGCCGCCTTGATAATAGAAGCGTGCTGTATAGATATTAAAACCGGTAGCATTACCGCTTTGTCCCCATCCGACGCGCAGTTTCAAATCATCAAAAACATTAAGGTTCTTAATGAACTTTTCTTCAGATAAACGCCATGCAACAGAAGCAGATGGGAAAGTTGCCCAACGGTGATTTTCACCGAAATTTGAAGAACCGTCCCGACGGATTGTTGCCTGTAAAATGTATTTGCTATTGAATGAGTAGTTGACACGACCGTAGAAAGAAATCATACGAGATTTTTCTGCAACGTTTGCCCATGCAGGGTCCGCATCCCATGAATTTGCCAATCCTATGTTGTTCCACCATACAGAATCATCATAGAAGTTATAACCACGT
The DNA here is from genome assembly GCA_017694875.1 of Candidatus Gallipaludibacter merdavium. GTDB lineage: Bacteria > Bacteroidota > Bacteroidia > Bacteroidales > Paludibacteraceae > Gallipaludibacter > Gallipaludibacter merdavium. The sequence continues at coordinate 1,493 of JADIMG010000040.1, read as the reverse complement.
GCGCCAAAACCTTCTCCTATGCTTTGTTCTTCCCATGAATAACCCACCAACAGATTGAGTTTGTGGATATCATTGAATGTCTTGTCATAGGTTCCGTAGATTTCCATTAGTTTTTTGATATCTTCTTTAGTATTGCGGCTGGTTTCTCCGTTGCGGTTATTTGTTTGAGACTGGTGTGAATAATAGTCTTTATAACTGTAATTTTGGTTCTCATACGATAAGTTGGCGTTTACCATCAGTCCGTCAATGATTTCTAAGTTGATTTTACCGGTAGCCTGAAGTCGTTTGTAAGTGGCACGGCTTTGGTCTTCATAAATCATTGACAAAGGATTGTAGTTTTGCGAAATGGATAAATCTTCATACCATGTTCCGTCTTCGTTTCGGGTAGGAACCAAAGGAGAATAATAATACATGGCGTTATAAACTGAAGAACCTTCAGTGTTGCGTAATACACCCCATTCGTTGCGGATATTTCCGTTCAATCCGACGCCGATAGTTAGACGGTCTTTCAGCATTTTGCTTTCTACGTAGCTGCGGGCTGTAAAGATATTGTTTCCTACTCCTTTGATAATACCGTCTTGTTCAATGTAATTGAGACTTGCATTGTAGGTTGTGCTTTTGTTTCCTCCACTGATTGATAGGTTGTGGTTATGGGTAAAACCTGTTTGTTGCACTTCTTTTGCCCAGTTAGTATTAGCTCCTTTGTCATTGCCTATAACTAAATTATTAGCAGCTGCATAAGCTCGTAGTTCATCAGCAGTCATCATATCGTGGTCATTATGGATTTTGTCCCAAGCTACATAACCGCTATAAGTAACCCGTGCAGGTCCTTCTTGTCCACGTTTGGTAGTTACCATAATAACGCCATTAGCTGCTTTTGAGCCATAAATAGCTGTAGCAGTTGCATCACGCAATACATCAATAGATTCAATATCACTAGGTGATATTAAATTTAAATTGACGCCTGGAATTCCATCTACTACATAAAGTGGCGCACTGGAGCCACTCAATGTGGAAGCACCACGTAGATTAATTGAGTTGACTCCACCATTCGGGTCTGAATTTTGGACAACAACCAATCCTGGAACTTTACCTTGCAATAATTGTCCGGGTTCGGTATAAGCTCCCACGTTCATGTCTTCAGCTTTTACACTTGTGATAGAACTGGTTACATCTTTCCGTTGTAAACTTCCGTACCCGATAACAACCACTTCATCCAATAATTGATTGTCTTCTTTTAATTCTACGTTGAGGCTGTTCGAAGTGACTTTGATTTCTTGGGTTACATACCCGATGTAAGAGAATACCAAGGTTTTTCCTTGATCTACTTTGATTGAATATTTACCATCGGCATCGGTAATGTTACCGTTGGTCGTTCCTTTTTCTACTACACTTACTCCAATCAGCGGGTCACCGGCTTTGTCTTTGACAATACCTGTTACCGTGTTTTGGGCAAATGCATAAGTGCTCACTAAAAGAAATGCAGCCAAGGC
>JADIMG010000039.1 GCA_017694875.1 Candidatus Gallipaludibacter merdavium | reverse complement strand
GTCATGCCATTTGGAATAGCGACCCATTTTAATGAAAGACAATCATTAAAGGCAAATGCTCCTATCTTTTTTATTCCTTTTGGAATAATCACTACTTGTAATAAGATGCAATCGTCAAAAGTGCTGTTCCCTATCGTCTTTAATCCTTTGGGGAGGACTATTGATCGTAATGACTTACAACTTTGAAAAGCATACGCGCCTATTTTCGTTATACTATCAGGCATATCAACGGATTTCAACAATGCGCATCCTGCAAAAGCGCAATCGCATATCCTTCTCGCACCGGCGGCAATAATAACTGTTTCCAATGAGCAATTACAAAAAGCGTGATATCCTATTTCTTTTACACCAGCCGGGACAAAGGCCTCATGAATATCCAAACATGAATTGACATGACGTCCATCAGAGGTCAGTACCATCCCATTGCGAACTTGGAATAGAGAACCATCTATATGCAAATCTTTACTACATCCGACAAACAACGCATTTCCCGTAAACTTCAAGCTATCGGGTATAGTTACTGACTGTAAAGATTTGCAATTTACAAAGGCATAATCCCCTATCTTTTGCAAACCCTCAGGAATGGTAATTGACTTCAATGACCAGCAATCTGCAAAAGCAGAATCACCGATTTTTGTCACACTGTCGGGGATAACGACTGATTGCAACGAACGGCAATCATAGAACGCACCTTCTCCTATCTCCGTTACTCCATCTGGGATAATAATTGTTTTCAAAGAACGACAATGAGCAAATGTTTCTTCTTTTATCCTTGTCACTTTATTTGAAATCATCATGGATTCTAACGCCGCGCACCCTTTGAATGCACCTTCACCTATCTCAGTTATACTATCGGGAATAACAATATTTTTCAATGATTCACAGTATTCAAAAGCATAATCTTCAATCTCTGTCACACTTTCAGGGATAATAATCTCTTTAATTGAACATCCAAAGAATGAATGTTCTCTTATTTTTGTCAAATATTGCGGTAATGTCACATTCTTTAAAGAGATGCAATAATCAAAAACTTCATCCCCAATTTCTGTTACACTATCCGGAATAATAACCGATTCCAATGAAGTGCAACAACAAAAAGCATAATTGCCTATTTCTTTCACACCTTCCGGAATAATAGCATGTGTAATATCCAAACAAGAATACAACCGACAACCATCATCAGTCAAAACCAATCCATTACGAATGCAAAACCGGGTGCTATCTATTCGCAAAGTTTCATGACAACCGGCAAATATCCCATAACCAATTTCTGTCACACTATCCGGAATGACAATAACTTTCAATGAGGAGCAGCCGCAAAACGCAATATCTCCTATCGTTATCACGCTACTTGGAATGACTACTGTCTCCAATGAAGTACAATCAGAAAAAGCATATTCTCCTATTGTCGTCACACTATTTGGGATAACGATTTCTTTTATTCGTTTATTTCCTTGAAATTCGCGAGCCTGAATAATTTCTGTCCCTGCCGGTATATGTAAACATGTCTTATCCATATTGTATGTTTTTAAAGTTATCAATTACATAATGCGAATGTTTCACTTGCAAAGTACAGGTCTATATATGCAATATCATTTCATAGATTCATTTTTTCAAACTCTGACGCTTTGACAAAAGGCATACTATTCCTCTTTTTCTATCCATTCTATGCCAAAAGTGCTAAAATCATCCAAGTATGAAATTATATTTCACACATTGCTGGTTTCTTTGCATAAAAATACTTATATTTACAGTGATTTATAAATAAATAGTTGCATTATGAACTACTCTAAAAATTTCAAGGACATCGTTATCAATGGAAATTTCGCTTATTTGGGTCATGGTAATCCCAATGCCAAAATCTTAATCATCGGGAAAGAACCCCGTATAGATAAAAATGATCTTTCCAAGCAAGAGCAACTCGAAAGGGACATTTATAACAACAGACAGCAATGGCTGGATAATCTGAACGATGATACAATCTCATACGACACATTAAAAGATAGTGCCAATGCTCATGAGAATTACAATCCCTTATACCCTTACAAAGGCCAGAAATGCCAAGTCCGTACAGAAACAAAGGAGAAAGTCAAAGGAGAAGCCGGTACTGCCCGCACATGGGTGGCCTATCAAAGACTGTTCGATTGCATTGCTTACGGAGAATCTTATCGCAAAGACAGGAACGCCCCTATCGATTTCCACAAATATGTCTTTTCTTCGGATTTTAGCAGCGAGGCCGCTACCTGTTCGCAGAACACCGACAAAACATCGACCAAGCAATCCATCACAGGCCGAAATGAAATGTTCCGGCATGAATTTTTCCAAGATTTTCCCATTGTAATCATTGCAGCAGGGCACTATCCTGAGAATTACAAAATTGACATGGAAGATTTGTTCAAAGTCAAATGGATTGGTCCGGACTCAAAACACAGATTCATAAATGTTCACTATAATGACGAGCGAACTAAAATACTAATCCATACCATGCAGCTTTCCTATTTCAGTTATGACTTATTAGAAGGTATTGCTCGGATTGTGCGCGAATTCATCGAAAAGGATTTGAAACAGGACATAAGAAACTTCCTTCTATGATTGACTCGCTGATCAAACGCTATATTTGGCTGATACAGACCATACGGGATGCCGGAGAAAACGGCATCCCATTTTCTGAAATACAAAATAAATGGGATAAAGCATCGGCTAATGACAATCATACCCCTTTGATATCACGTACTTTCCACAATCACCGAAATGCAATACTCCTGCAATTCGGCATTGAAATCAAATGTAATATGTCGCGCGAAAAGAGTTACTATTATATTGAAAACTCCGACTTGGAAGGGAACACCATCGTCACATGGCTGATAAACTCCATGGCGACTGAATCGCTATTGATGGACATGAAAAACATTCGCGGGAAAGTACTCCTCGAGCATATCCCTTCAGGACAGGAGTTTTTTCCGGTCATTTCACAAGCATTACGACAAAACATCAGATTATTGCTTAGCTATAAAAGTTTTCACTTCCACACTCCGACATATACTGAAGTACTTATTGAACCACTCTGCCTAAAACTATTCAAACGACGTTGGTACCTATTAGCGCACAACGTGGAAAAGAATGCCAAACGCATTTATGCCCTCGACCGTATCTCGCAATTAAAACCAACAAAGCAAAAATTCACATACCCGCAGAATTTTAATCCTGAACTCTTTTTTGATGACTTCTTTGGAATCGCCACCGACAGCATAATCAACACCCAAACTCCCATCAAAGTCATCCTCAAAACATATCGTGAATTTTCACTGTATCTGTTGTCACTTCCACTCCATCACTCACAAAGACTAATAGAAGAATCTGATGATTACAAAGTTTTCGAGTACCGATTAATCCCGACATTCGATTTCATGCAAGAACTGCTGTCCCATGGTGACTATGTGGAAATTATCGAACCGCAATTGTTGCGTGAGAGAATGTGCAGTGCAGCGCAGAAACTATTGGAGATGTATGATGTCTCGCAAAATGGTATTCAACGTAGTGGCGCACGACCAAGATGACTATACGAAGAACACTTTTGGATCAATGTCCAATGTTTTGCCATATTCAATACTCTATGAGCATAAATTATTTACGCATAATTTTCGCATACCATTCCTTATCCGGATGGTAACCGTAAAAGCATTTGCCGTCCCCGCCAAGGTCCCGGACTCCTGCCGGGAACTTTTTCCTAGACCTACTCATCCCATCCGTCGTAAGGGTGAGACCAGTTTTTTGATGCGATTTCTTTTTCCAATGCCGCCAGTTCTTCTTTAAGCCGCTCCTGCATTGTGTCCTCTCCGTCATCGCCGCTCATCATCCAGTCCACGCGGTCAGCGTATATTCCTGCGATACGGATCTGCCAATAAGCCTCTTTCATCGTTTCTATAGTCTCATCATTGAGTTCCAGCACATCCATATCGTATGGATAATGGTCAAACACGCAATGACGGATCACATACAGCACAGGTATCTGCTCATCATCAGCAGTACCTTTCATATATCTTCTTGTAGATTGAAAGACAGTTCCGTTCTTGAAAAAACTTCCGTCTGCATATTTCTGTTCAGCATTGACAATGTCACCACAACTTAAAAGGAAAGACTCAGCCTCCTCATAACTCGAAAATGTATGATAATGCCCCGCACTATGGTACGAATGAGGACTTTCCATCTCATCTATTACCCAGTAATCCTCATGCACCATTGCCGGTTTCGGCCTTAAAGCCCTTGCAATGTCACGCTCTATAGTATCGGCGATTTCACGTATCCGCCACTGCTGATAATCAAAATGTCCCCCACTCATAATTATCCATTTAACCGATCACTTTAACTTTTCCAATCTCTTGCCACTCGGCCAGAGATACGATATCATGGTATTGTGCCAGGGTTAAAGGGGCTTCCTTGTCATCTCCGCATTCATATTCCCATGGAAGACAGTAGACCGTACCTTCCTCATGATGATTCATATAATCGTGAAACACGTATGGCGTAAGTCTTACATTGTCCTCTTCACGGAGTATTTTCAACAGTTTTTCAGCATCCAGTATCTCAAGCGGGGCACCAGACTTATAAAGTGCTGTCGCAACCTCTATTGCCAGATCGACATGGGCCGAATAACTGTTTGATACCAGAATCCGCCAGCCCGGCCTTTCATAATCAGAAGCTACAATATTCAAACGCGACAGTCCGAGTTCGCCATAATGGTCCCGTGCGAATTTCTTAAAATCCTCCTGACTGTCAATATCGTAAAGTGACTCGACATCAGTAAATTTAACATTTGTGTAATATGCCGTATCTGAAGCCGCTGAGCGTGGCCGGCTTATTCTGCCCCATTTCTCAAAATAATGCTCGTAAGCTTTATGTGCTATCCGGAAATACTTGCAGTACAGCCGTATGGACATAGTCTCAAAAGGCGGACGGAAACGTTTCTGAGCAGAATCCTCCAATGCCATAACAGCAGTCGCTTCATCCTCCACCTTAATCTTCATTTCAGGCACCACCCTGTTGAGTTCCTTTCTTGCGATCCTGCCATCCCTTTGCTGGTACGGCAGATTCTCTGCAACATACTGATTGAAATCATCCGGATAGGACACAATGACTTCCAGCAACTTACTCAGATATGAGCAGATCCTCTCTACGGCTTCCGCATACCACTTGTCGATGAATCCGCCGCACTCTCTATTCATATAAGACGATCTGTTCGTTATCACGAAGTAAGTACGCCTTCTGTCTGTGAAATGCAACACTCTACAGTCCTTATACCTGGACGATCCTACATAAAACCAGCGGGTCTCCATGGGATTCCAAAACTCCCATTCCCGAATATAATCCTCCCGGCTATCACATTCTCCCGCCTCAATCAATTCATCGCAGTCACCCCATTCATCCAGTGTAGGACGAGGCACCTCAATGTAGAATCCCCGATACTCATCATCTCCCATCGCCTCCAGCCGCTCAAACTGATCCTGCACCCGGACAAGCATGTCATAAGTATCACCATCAACAAGAATCTCATGATTTCTGAACTCACCGAGCAACCTCAGTTCGTCGGCATTGAAACTGCACTCTCTTGCCAGTTCTGTGAAAAATTCTCTTGAAAACACCTTCTGCATATTGTATAATTTATGTGCGCAAGCGTCCTACGCACGATTATCCGGTTGCGAAGGTGAGGAATTATCCGGCTGAAATCCGAATCCTAAAAAAAGATGTCGAAGTTTACAGCTTTTTAAAATTTTGATATTTTTTAAATTTCTGTGCGGGACAACATTCAGTCGAACATCACGCGCGGA
>JADIMG010000038.1 GCA_017694875.1 Candidatus Gallipaludibacter merdavium | reverse complement strand
GTAAATGCTTTGGTACATCGCTCGCTGAATGCGACTGCTCCTATCCGTATATTCATCTTTGATGACAGGGTGGAGATACACAGCCCCGGAATTCTCCCTAATGGGCTTAGCGTGGATGATATTGTTGTAGGTACATCCATGCCACGCAATATGTTCCTCTTCACAAATGCCATCCATTTGCTCCCCTACACAGGAGCAGGTAGTGGTATGCTTCGTGCCTTATCTGAGGATATGAAAGTTTCATTCACCAACAATGACAGAACTAACGAGTTTGTAATTACTATAAATAGACCGGAGGGTAGCCAAGTCAATGGTAACTTAGATACTAAACTTGGACACTCTGACACCGACTTAGGCATCAACTCTGACACTTTCAACGCTGACTCTGACACTAAACATAGATACTCTGACACTGGCTTAGAGTCCGACTCTGACACTTTCAATGCTGACTCTGACATTAAACGTCCTAAAATAACAAATAAACAGAGGGATATAGTAAACTTCTGCAGTGTGCCACGTAGCAGCAAAGAAATTCTTGAAAGGGCTGGTGTGACATATCATAGCAAGAATATCCAAACATACATCATGGCTCTTGTCGAGGCTGGCTATCTCGAAATGACCAATCCCGAGCATCCCAATGCAAGCAATCAAAAATATAGGAGAAGTAAAAAATGAGTTCACATATATTCACCAACAAGAACGGTAACACTGATGTACAAATTTGAAAAAGTTCTTGATTTCATTACAAACAACAACAAACCGTACAATAATCTCTAATTTCTAAAAAACGATATGGAATACGGAATAGTTTATCTTCTGACAAACCCTGTGATGCCAGGACTTGTAAAAATAGGTATGACCACACAGGAAGACATCGACAAACGTATGAAGGAATTATATACAACAGGAGTTCCCGTACCGTTTGAGTGTAAATTTGCGTGCAAGGTTAAGAAAAGTGACTGTCTCAAAATTGAAAAAGCCCTTCATAAAGCCTTTGACCCTCAGCGTATCAATCAGAACCGTGAGTTCTTCCGTATCAACGTGGAACAGGCGCAAGCCATACTCGAACTTTTCCACCATGAAGATGTGACGGAAGAAGTGACAGACGAGATACAGAACGACCTCACAGATGAGGACAAAGCTGCCAGCACAAAAGCACATGCAAAACGTCCACCGCTCAATTTCTATGAGATGGGATTGCAGAAAGGCGATGTTCTCATCTGGAAAGATGACCCATCAATTTCTGTCACTATTCTTTCAGAGCGCAAAGTGTGTTATCAAGGAGAAGAAACTTCTATCAGTGCACTTTCTGCTAAGCTAAAAGGCTACAAAGTCAAACATATACAGCCGACGCCACACTGGCTTTTCAACGATCGTCTTCTAAGTGAAGTCTATGACGAAACATATCCATTTGAAGAGTGAAAGCATACTCTAGAGTATGCCAATGGCAGAAGAGAAGAAAATAAAAAAGATAAAAGAAACATTCAAAAGCTTCTAATTTATTATGGCAACATGGCAACGTACAGACATCATTATTAATGGACTACCTGTAAAAGCACAAGCTCCCCTCATTATTTCTGCAAGTAGGAGTACCGACATTCCGGCATTCTATGCTGATTGGTTTTTCCATCGTTTACAAAAGGGGTATTCTGTCTGGACAAATCCGTTCAACGGCGTAAAGTCTTATGTCTCGTATGAGAATACTCGCTTCATTGTATTTTGGTCAAAGAACCCACAACCATTGTTGCCATATCTGCATATCCTCAAAGAGCGTAACATTAAGTGCTATGTTCAATATACCCTGAATGATTACGAACAAGAGAAGTTAGAGAAAGTACCTTCTCTTGCTAAACGCATAGAAACATTCAAGTTACTTGTTGAGCAACTTGGTAAAGGTGCTGTTATTTGGCGGTTTGACCCCATGATGCTAACAAATGACATATCTGTAGATGACTTGCTATGGAAAGTTCAAAATATTGGTGATCAACTAAAAGATTACACAGAGAAATTGGTATTCAGCTATGCAGATATTACCATGTACAAGAAAGTGAAACATAATCTTGAAGTAAGTGGCATATCATACAATGAGTGGAATATAGAGCAAATGGAAGAGTTTGCCGACAAACTGTCTATTATGAATCGTGAGCGTGGCTGGAACTTCCAACTAGCAACTTGTGGTGAAAAAATAGATATTTCAAAATATGGCATTCAACACAATCGCTGCATAGACGGAGATCTGATTACTCGTTTGGCATGGAATGACAAGGATCTGATGAAATTCATGAATGTAAAGATAGAGAACGTTCCAGAACCAATGTTCTTTGGCAATCCAGAGTTACCCAATGGAGCGATACTCCTGCCTCATAACCATTACTTCATCAGTAAACACAAGAAAGACCAAGGACAGCGACCATTTTGTGAGTGCATGGCCTCTAAAGACATTGGTGAATACAACACTTGTCCGCATCTTTGTGAATACTGTTATGCCAACACCACCAAACAATTGGCATTGCAAAATTGGGAACAGCATCTAAAGAATAGATTTGCAGAAACAATAACAGGAAGATAATTATGCCATACGCAGAAGATATAAATAAATGTAATAGTATTGATGACATTATTGATTATTGTCACAATGCTTTGCCCGAAGAATATAAGGGAAAACCTTGGACACATCCAGAGTTAAAGCATGGCATAAATCTATTAGCAAGTGATGTGGCTCTAAATTGTTATATGTCTGCATATGGCGATATGCATGTAACCAAGTGCCGTGCCGCAATGATGAATTTTCCATTTGACGATATTCAGGGGAGTATTGAGATAGTTGATTGGGGATGTGGTCAAGGTATAGGTTCAGCTACCATAATTGAAGTGTTAAAGCAGCATCATTTACTTCAATGGTTACATAAAGTAACGCTTATTGAGCCTTCTAGTAATGCAATTGAACGCGCCAACGATAATATCCGAACTCTTACGAATGGCACAGTTGAAATAGATATAAAGAACCTTTTTCTTCCAGCAAACGGATTAGCAGAAGGTGAGACTCTTAGTTCTATTGGATATAGATACAATAATATCATCCATGTTTTTTCTAATATTTTGGATGTGACTTCTATTGACTTGGGGGAAGTTGCAAAGATGGTGGCATCTGCACACGGAAAACACTTTGTTTTATGTATTGGTCCACAAAATGGTGCTGCGTATAGAATTGAGAAGTTCTGTTCTGTTTTTGGAGAACAAAATTATTTTAGCCAGATAAATAGTGTACGTTATGCACGCACAAGAAGAACAGCGCATCCCTATACTTGTATGACAAGATGTTTTGAGTACAATGGTGCAACAATTGATCTTAACAAATTAGATCTAGTGAATGAGAGGCACGAGGCAATATATAATGAATATGATTTACGTTTGCAGATACAGAATCATGTGCTATCATATCAAAAAGCAAGAGTCGCATGGAGACTTGAGAATATTCTGTCTGTGGATGACATAATGTATATTGATGCAGTAGTAAACGAAGTGTCTGTAGATTTTATTATCGTTAGACCTAATAAGGGGATTCTTCTACTGAACGTGTTCGAGGAGGACTTAAATGAGTGTACATTATCAGAAGATAAAAAGGAAATAAATGTACATGGGAAACTATATCAATCTCCCATTGACCTTATTAGTGTATGTCAATTGAGCATTAAGGATGGTATAGAAGAACTTTTGATGAGTACCATTGAAGATAGTCGGAATTTTAGTCTTATCAAAAAGGCGGTTGTGTTCTCAGAGAACTCTATTGACGAAATAAAAAAATTTTTTAAATATCAGAATAACGTCTTTAATTTTACCTTTATCTTCGGTAGGGAGATTATTGATAATAGAGAAATATCACAAAATTTGTATACTACCATAGGTTTCCTATACAACAACAATACTTTTGACGATGTAGTAAGAAGGAAATTGGCTAGAATAATATCTCCATCCTGGCATTCATATCAGGAAGGACGCATTGATATGCAACCTATTGGTGCACAGAAGCGACTATCGGAAAGTAGTATAACACAACAGAAAATAAGTGGTGTCGCTGGTTCTGGGAAAACTCAAGTACTTGCTTTTAGAGCGGTAAATGCCATGAAACGTACTGGAGGTGATGTCTTAGTGTTAACCTATAACATTACATTAGCAAATTATCTGAAGTTTAGGTTATCCGAAATTCGGGAGGATTTCTCATGGGAAAAAATAGACATATATCCTTATCATCAGTTCTTTAGAATACGTGCTGCAGAATGTAAGTTACATGTTGAATTTGACTCATATCAAGACGAAACTTTCTTTGATAACTCCCCAAATCATAAGAAATATTCTGCTATTTTCGTTGATGAGGTTCAAGACTATACTACGGAATGGCTTCGTATCGTCATGCGGAATTTTCTCTTAGAGTCTAATGGTGAACTAGTAGTGTTTGGAGATCCCAAACAAAATGTATATCAACGACCTTTAGATACAAATGGAGACATTCGCTTAGGCATTATTGGGGGACAGTGGAATCGGCAATTAACAACCAGCCGAAGATTTACTAATCCACGCCTTGCTAATCTTGCCACAGCATTTCAAACGCAATTTATGGCAAATTTACCTACCGATGATATGGCTGCGGAGAATGCCATGTTAAATACATTCAACTTCCAAATTTTAACCTATATTGATTTAAGACAAAATAATTCCTTTGAGTCCATAGTAACTAATATTATCAACATCATTTCCAATGACAATAACGAAGCAAAAGACTTTGTTATACTTGCTTCGTCAACAAAATTGCTTCGCAATATTGACATTCTTTATCGACAAAAGACTAACGAACAAACAGAAATAACATTTATTTCAAACGAAGTTCTTGAACGGTTAAAGCAAATACATCAGGTTAATGATGAAAAGATAGCCAACTGGAAATTTAATAGAGATTTTGAGGCACTTGAACGAACAAGAAAGCAATTGTTTACGACAGATAAACGTTGTTTAAAAATATCTACCATACAAAGTTTCAAGGGATGGGAATCTCCTTCAGTTATAGTTATTCTAGAGAGTGATCTTATTTTGCATAATACGACATTTCGCCCAATGTCGCCACAAACGATATATACGGCGATAACCCGTGCAAGAGAAAACATGTATATAATTAACATTGGTAATGATACTTATCACGACTTCTTCTACAACCAGACATTATGAATAATTTCACAACAATAGAAAAATACGCCATCATAAAAGTTCTTTCACACATTATGAAAGCAGATGGTATCATTCATCCCAAAGAGGAGATATACATGGATAAAACATATAGTGATTTTTCCATAACAATCAATGATATAGAGGACATTTCCAATATTGATGATATACAAACTAAACTTATAATCAGTGGAATGACTGATGAGAATAAAATTCTATCTAAGGTTTTATTCGTTGGAATGGTTGAAGCAGATGGAATAATACACCCTAAGGAAACAGAAATCATAAACCGATTTTTTATTTGACAGTATTTTTAGTGCATTTGGTAATATATCAATATTACATGAATAAAAAAGGAAAAATAATTATAATAACATTGAATAATAGAATGTTATTATATTAACGTGCGAGGATTCAAGTGGCACAATATGCAATCAATCCTAATACCAGCGTATAAACGAACAAAAATATCACCAAAACTTTCATCCAGAAATCTGAGAACCAGATACCTTCATTTCGTTTGAGAATTTTGCGTATATTAGATTCATGGTCCGTTAACATTTTCGTCTGTTCGGAACGATGATTCTCCAACATGGTTTCCCATGTTTTGACAGACAGGTTTAGGAGTTGTTGAAGTTGGGCAAAATGTTCAGATTTTATAGTTGCTCTAAATTCTGTATTTTGCTCGGCTTTTACAATAGCATTGCAAATGCCATTAACAATGCTATTGGAGTTACTGATAGCCTTCTTCAACACCACTGAAGCATTACCTTCGGCTTTAATGGCATCCTGAAGGTTTTGTTGAATTTTCAACAAAGTCTCTTTTATTTCACATATTTCTTTGAGCCTCTTATCGACATCCAGTTTCTCAGTTTCTATTTCATGGCTGATTTCAGCTTTTTTCAACATATCATCAACGTTTATTGATGGTGTGATTTTTGATTTTCTAATTCCCATGATTCATGTTTTTTGATTGTTAACTTATCTGTGAAGTCCTTTTTTACGTTTGCACATACTATTTGCCATTCTTGCACAGCGGCGTGCCCATTCAAGTTCATCCTCGTCCTTATCTCTTCCCCAACCACCTGTTTCAGAACCGCCTCCACCACTTGATGCTGCCATACTTGTAGCGGCATCCAAATATCCGGCAAAAAGCAAAAGAGCCGTGTGCTGTATCTCTTCAATCTTAGCAAATGGATGGGCATCCTCCAAAGAACAATCTTGACGAATGATATTGTCTGCGGCTTCGGGTATCTCCACGTGGAATTTGTGATATTCGTCTGTCATTATTTCATAATGTTTCATAACCGGCTGTGAAATAGTTGAAGGTTGTATAACAGAAGTCCTGTCAGTTGTCCGTGCTTGTCGGGAAGTAGGCTCTTTCGATTCAAATTTCCTTTTCTGCGAATGAAGTTTTGCCCAAGTAGTCTCTATTTTTGAAGGGGTCAGGTTTCTCCCGATACCCAACACGGACGACTTATAGGTGGAGTTACCACGCTTAATGGAATAGCCATAAACTCCGCCTCCATCTTTTTCTTGTAAATGCACTTTATAGCCTTTTTTTTTCAGTTCTGTTTCATACTGCTGCCAGCTGAATTTTTCCATAGAGCGAAGTATCTCTATACAGATGTTTGAAATTTCCTGCCTATGGTGTATGCCTATTTCTTCAGACTGTATCCAGCCCCGTTTCTCGTTGATGATGTTCGCAGCCATGATAGCCCTCTCGCCAATCTTATGGCTATCATTGATTTTTCCGTCCATATCCACACGGTTAGCATCAATGTGTAGGTGGAGAATGCCACTTTGGGAATCCCGGTGTAGAGCTACGATGTATTGAGAGTTCTTGAGGTTGGTATGCTGTGAAGAAGCCCTCTTGGTCTTACCAGAGAGATCTATGGAATCAAATACGCGGATGAACTCATTTGACAAACGTAACCAATCGTCCATTGTCCATCCCCGGCTTTCTTCCTCGGATGGGGAAATTTCAATTCTTATCACGTTCCTGCCAAGCGGTCTGCCCTTATTGATTTTCTCAGCATATTTTTTTTGAACAAGCATCATTCGCCCATACATTGCTTCCGGAGAAATATTATCTGGAAGGAGATTGGCTTTTACTATATCCGCTTTCTCTTTGTTGACGGAATATCTTATGGCATTCGCTCCATGTGATATGGTAGAGGCCTTTGCTATCATAATGGGTAAGTAAATTATTCGGTAAGGTAATTTTCTATCTGGTTCCAGCGATTAATTAGTTGCGTTGCTGCGATCATCCATTGTTCCACGAACCTGGTATCACTAAAATACATGGCTCGTTTATCTGCTTGTATGGACTTAACGGCTGCTGCAATACGGATAAGGTCACCCCTTGCATCTGCCAAACTACATAGGGCTTCTATTTCACGCTCAGACAGTCGTTGTCGTGGATGCTGCCCCAAAGCTGTACGGCGTATGTAGTCACTTATGGACAAACCGCAGGTTTTGGCTAGTTCTGTGGCTTGGAAATATTCCTTCTCTGTTACACGAGCTTCAAGCCGCAGGTTACGTCTTATAATTTTCTTGGCATTCTTGCTATTCTCTTCATTGGTATTATTATCGATTTTCTTTTTCATGTTTTATTATACATTTATAAGTGGTCTTTAATTTAAAAGGTACAACACGGTGGGAGCTTGCGACCGCCGAAAAATGCCTATGTAGTACGAATGAGCTTAGCGAATTTGTGCGACATAGGAACTTCTTGCAATACCACACATAATCGCTCTGGACACGTTACGTTTTAGATATTGCTATACTTGACATTTACTCTAAATATTTTTCACTGAATTTTTCCTCTGCTATAGTTTGTGGTAAAACAGAAGCATAATATATAACAAACAATAGGGTAAAAAAAACTATCTTATCAAAACTGTAGGTATTACTTGTGTCAATACAAAAGTATACCATTACAAAGTTTTGTATCTATATTTGTTTTATGCCATTCTTGATTCTTATAGTTGAGAAAATCTTCTTCAATATGGCTATCCCAATTTACTATGGAACACAGACAAAATACTAACCGTATCATTTAACTGAGTTTACAGGCATTCCTTCCATATCGTCAGGTCTGTCTTTTAAACGGACATAGAAAGGATTGTCAATTCGGTTGCCGTCCTGCATCCATGCCGATATACATTTCAGCGTATGGATGCTTGTTCGGTTGCTTTGTGTAGATGTGACAATTCCTAACTGGTTCATCTTGTCAAGTACACGGGATACAGTTTTTTTATCATAGCCCAATTTGCTGGACAATTCTACTTCCGAAAGGACGGCTTGTCCCACTAGCAAAGTCGTAGAGAAGCCTTTTATGGCATACTTAGTTTCTTTCAATACTGCCTTTTCAATAAGGCGGTGCAGAATCTTCATACGGTCAATGCCGTATTTACTTTCTGACAGATACGTAAGCTGCTCTGACGAAAGTACAATACAATAGTTCAAATTTGATTTCATAGTCTGTTTATTTGAAGATCTTTTATAAATAGTGCAGCCAAAAGAGAAAGTTAACGGTGCATTCCATATCCTCTATCTGGCATATAATATTCCTTGTCGTAGGCTATATGGTCAAGTACATTTTGCAGCTTATCAAGTTGGTAGTTATCCAAAACAGGAATAGCAGCAATCGTGATTTTATGTGAAGCGATACGGCGGTGTTCACAATTCTTTTCTGACATACTGCCATCTCCGTCAGCATAAACACTCCGCAGATAATCGTTCACAGCTTCGGTTTGTACCTTGCTTGGATATGCTGCAGAATAATTGTCTTGAATATACTCCACCATATGGCTGACCGCATTTGCCAGTAGTGGTTCATACTTTTGTATTTGCTTGATTAGCTCTTCCTTTTTCATACAGTCAATTCATTTTGTCCCATGTCCCATGCATATCTTATAACTTTCTTTTTATCTACTTTTTGTTTTTATTATTTTTTTAGGGAAAGAGGGACAAAGGGACATGATATTTGTCTTTTCCCTTAATTTGAATGGTAAATTCTGTTCACAATAATAATGTTGTACTGGCTTCTTCGCCTGGCGTATCTACTCTCACCCAAGGATGCTTTGTCCGTCCAGTCTTGTCGCAATATGCAGGGTGCAGCCCCTTGACCTTCTCCTGATCACTCCGTTTCCAATTAGGAATCATAGACATCAGGCGATTAATATATTGTGATGTGTACTTAGACGGATTGCGCCTGACTATATCATTGGGTAGTTCCTCTATAATCTGCCGGGCACAAACCATATTGAGTGTGGTCATTTTGAAGTTGGAATCTGGGTATGCTCCTTTTTGATAAGCCAATCGGTTAGGAATAGTCCAACTTGCATATTGGATGGGGATCTCACGCTCCAAATACATTTCCAAATCTTCCATGATGGGGTCAACAAGAATGTTGGAATGTTGCCCCTGTACCTCATTTGCTTTGATTTCTAAATCTGGTGTTAAGTAAAGTTTCATTCCTTGCCGATAATAGACGTATGCTTCTGCCCAAAGTTGAGGAACAGTACGTTGTAAAATATCCAACCATTCTGATACATGACCGTTACCTTTGACCGGGATTATCCACCAGCGACGGTTCCCATTGTCACCTTGCAGGAAATTTGTTTCATTAGTAGTAGCTGCAAAGACATTGTGCCGCATAAATTCCACTACCTTATGTCCGTATGCAGGACGCATAAAGTCACTACAGCGGCTCAGAAAAGCTTTGGCTGCCTCTGCGTCATTTGCCCGTTTTAAACCGTTCAACTCACTTATTTCTATAATCCAACCATTGGTTATGGTTTCTACCTTCTCCTTGTCACCACTGGCAAAAGAGAACGAATCGTTGAACCACTTTCCACTGATGGTTTTGAAAAAGGTACTTTTTCCTATGCCCTGGGGACCAGGCAGAGTCAATACGTTGTCAAACTTACAACCGGGGGTAAAAACCCGGGCAACAGCCGCTACAAACCATAACTTTGTTTGTTCCCTTACTAGTGGAGTATCTTCCGCTCCTAGATAATCAATAATAGTTGTGGCTATACGGGGTTGCCCATCCCATATTTCTTGGGTAATAAAATCCTGTACAGGATTAAAACCACGTTCCAAAGAGGTTGTTTTTAGTATTTCAAATATCTTATTTTGCGTCAGATATAATTTGTATGTCCTTTCCAGATAGTCTTGTATCTTTCCAACTGACTCTTCATCAATTTTATTGCCATTGACATTATGGAATAAAGAGCAGAAACATATATCATCCTGACAAAAGGTATCGTACTTTATCATGCTCAAGTTTTCATCCGATGTAAAGATGAGCCTATAATTGCTTATGGAGCGGAAAAGATTCCCGTAGCTGTCTGTTGCCAGCTGCTGTTTCCAATTCTCTTCCATACTGTTTACTCTTTAATGTGGATACCACCCGATTCCTTTGCCAGCGATAATGCAAGGTCTGCATCCACTACGATTTTTCGTCCTATCTGTGTGATAGCCTTGTCGATTATACCGCTCTTTTTAATGCGATTAGCCGTAGGTACACTACATCCAAACACACGGGCAATACCCTCTATTCCATAGTAGTTGCCTTTTGGAGCTATTGGGGATGTAGCTTTTTCTGTGGACTCTACACTTTTTGTAATTAGAAAACAAAGTTCCTCGCCGGTCATCATAGCGATGGGCTTTTGGAGCAACTGGTTTAGATTGAATTTTTCTTCCATACCTTTATTTGTTTAGTTATTGAATACTTTAAGCCTCGGTTTAACTCTGTGAAACCGATTTCACAAGCAAAGGTATTGTATGAAACTCAGCGTATTGGTCGGCTTATTTATACCTTAATATAACCGACCGATTTACAACAGATATTTACAGAAAGTAAAAACGGATAGCTGGATTTCCCAACTACCCGTTTTTTATAAAATAATCTGTCCATCGGTCTATTATCCGTTTTGCTTTGATATAACTGTTTCCTCTTTGAGGTGAAGTCAATGTAATGTCTTTGATTTCACCATATCTTTTCTGTGGAATGTCATGTCCGTAATGTCGCTGGTAGAATTGTTCGATGGCACGATGAAATGTCATGTATCTTATAGAAGCCTTCATTCTTCCAGCTTTTACCAGAGCTTTCAATAAATAGGCAAGGCTTATATCTTCGGTGTTCTCTTCAAGAAAAGAGTAAATGCCTTGTTTGATACGTTCCTTATCCCCAATAAGGATGTCATCCAATGATTGTATTATTTTTCTGTTTCCACGTTTACCTTTCACTTTTCGCAAGGCAAACATAACTTCTTTCCAAATATCCGGATTACATACTTCAGCCGTTGCTTCCCATTCGGCTTTACTTTCAGTTCCTATCTCTATGCTTTTATTAACAAGCAAAGCAATACACGATTTTATCAGAAGCATATCTCCATTATCAACTTCTTCACTACTCAACAGACGGTCAAGTAACTTAGCCATACGTGAAAGGCCGTGGTCAAATATTACGAAATAGTACATACAATAACTTAAGGCCTCCTTTTTCTCTATCACATAATCGTACAGGTTAGCCACAAACTCTCCAACAAACACGGCGTGGGATAGGACGATGATTTGGGAAATGTACGTCAAGAACTGATACACCATTTTTCTTTCAAGATTGCTTAACAGATAGTATCCTTTGTTGTTTCTCATTAGTACATCCAACTGTTCAGTTAAATAGGCTTTTGTTTCCTGTGGCAAACGACTCCAAATTTCAAGAGGTGTTTTGGAATGAACCATAAGTAATTCTGACTTTGGGGATGTGAGTAGCTCTACCGTAGCTGTTTTTATGTTTATGCCTATCCATAACCGTTTGTTGGTAATACATTGGGCTATAATATCTGTATACTTACCGGCCCATTGTTGATTGGCTATATTCTGTACATTTTTGCCGTTTCCGTTTATAAGTTCAGAAAGCCAGTTATATAACAGCAAAGCTTCTGACGGTGTACATTCCCGCATCATCTGATACATATCTGTCAAAACAGATAAGTTACCCTTTCCAACAGCATCCATGCGTTTACAGAAATTGGCATACAATTCTTCGTTGGCGGATTTCCAAGTACGAATAGCCATATCAGCACAATCCTTTCTAGTAAAATAGTCCCTTATTCTCTCTATGAAATGAATCATCCTTAAAATCGTATTATAGTCGTTTAAACAATTTGGATAAATCCTCAGTGGACATACTCGTCAGTTTTGCCAATAACAAATCTCTTTCAGAAGTTTTTGTCAAATTCAACAGCTTTGAGTTATTTTCCATCTGAATTTCAAGTGGATAGTGCTCAATGTATATTTGAGTGATTGCATGATCAGAAGAAGCGTGTCCCATGCTTTCAGAAATATAATCCATATCTACTCCGGCATTATGTAGGTTCGTGGCAAACGAATGACGGCACCATGTACCAGACGGACAGATGGATTTATCCCAATTCAGTGCTTCGTGACATATTTTGATGATACGGTCTTTCACATTAGAGTTTTCCTGCATCGTATATTTGCGACGCAGTTCTTCTGTTTCAGCTCCTTTTAATATGTGAGGAAAGACCAAACCGCCTCGGGTCGGAGGTGCAGCCACTTCATCTAAAATATATTGTAAAGGAGGTATGATAGGAACGATTACTTCGGAACCATCAGTACTTCTTCGGGAAGTTTTCTTACGGTTGAAGCGGAAAGCTTTGCCATGTGTCTGATAATAATAATTATCGTAAGTCAATCGCCCTGCATCTGCCATATTGAACCCATTACACAAATACTGGGCAAGAAACAATCCTAATGAGTAGTGAGCGCGTTTGGTATATTCTTCTGACCAATATTCGGGATATTTCTTGGATACAAAGAGGTTATATAGTTCTGTCATTTGATTAACATTCAGGAAACTTTGTTTGCGCTTTGCGCTCTTAGGAATACTTACAAGCCCTTTCTCCTTCTTGTTAGAGAAAGGATAAGGAACATCTTTGAGATAGCCTTCATGTACACACTTATTCCATACGGCACGACAACAGCGTAAATATATCCCTGCGGTAGTATCACTGATTTTTCCTATTATCTTCCCATTCTCATCTTTTACTCCATTATGCATTCCGTCCTTCCACTTCTGAATTTCTGCTGCACTAATGCAAAATCCTTTAATCATATTTGGTCCGAGTATCTTTCTTAATGATTTGAGTGCGCACTCATAACTCTCTGCTGTAGTAAAGCGTGCACCATCATCGTCTGTTCGTAATCCACTAATGATTTCTTCCCATATGCCAATAAAAGATTGTGGTTTATTTGTTTCTTCATTGGGTGTTGCGACTTCTTCTCCCATGATACATTGACGTACCATTTCAAATGTCAGAATACCACCTTTATTCAAATTCATCAGAATTTCTTTGTATTTGGGAATAAGTGTATCTTTCCACTCTTTTTGAAGTCTGTAGTTCTCGCTCTTACATTTAGTTGCATTACAAATATCTGAAAACTTTCTTTCAGTAAAAGAACTTCCAACTGTGAAATAAAAAGATTTGCGGTCTACCGTGAAACGAAGAGATAATGGAAACTCATACGCATTTTTTCTGCGAGTACGTGAGTCCAACACGATAGAAACAGAACAGTTACGTTCTTTGAAAAGGGACATGGATTTTGTCAGTTTTTCCATTGCATTCATTGTTTATGTTCAACATAACCTCTGAATACAGACGCTTTGCAATGTGAGGCATACATACACAAAACACTGCATATAACCACAGAGCCATTACCCTTAGACGGATAAAAACATTGTTGTTATATGCAGCGGTGCAATCTCGTTAACCTCTGTCGCTGAATGGTAACCGGGCTTATGCTAATCGGTCTCAACCCCTGAAGTAACTCTCGCGTTTCGTTTGTTATATAGAGTACCCTCCGACTGGTACTCCCTCTACGCATTGATTCATCGGAATGGGATAACCTACCCACGA
>JADIMG010000037.1 GCA_017694875.1 Candidatus Gallipaludibacter merdavium | reverse complement strand
CCTTAAAAAATCGGCCTCTTTCGTGGGGCAGCAATGCTTCGTTGCCTGAAAAATGTTTTCGCTGGCAAAGAAGCATATCTTGTTTTACTATGAAAGTTTCTCTATTCGTCAAAGTATGTTTTCCGGCAACTGAAAGCTATTAATCCGGTCTTCCTGACCGTTTCATCATCTCGGTGAAGATGCCTTCGGGAAAAACCGTCTGAAGAATCTGTCGGACCCGGCAAGTTTCTTTAAGGAATATGCCCTACTCTACTGTATCCATTATTCTGGCATCGAGAATGACATGCGAGCTGATCGCCGCCTGTTAAGATTGAAACCTACGACTAATTATTGTTTCGATAACGATTGCTATGCGGCACCGCTGGAAACGACCAGTGTCTGGATTGAGCGGTGTTTGAATGAAAACGAGCGAAGAGGGAGCGTTTTCTTCCTCTTTTATCTTTTTTACAGCATGATATTTTATACCTTTGTAAACAGAACTAAGAGATAACAGACAATGGACAAACCCATGAATCGAATAAAAGAAGTGCTTGAAGAACGTGGCATCAAACAGACATGGCTGGCGGAAAAGCTCGGCAAAAGTTTCTGCATTGTCAACTCATACGTCTGCAACAGACGGCAACCCAGTCTGGAAGTGCTGTTTCAGATAGCGGAGATTCTGAATGTGGATGTGAAGGATTTGATAAACGATAAAACAAAATAAAGATATGGCTAAGACTAATACAGCCGACATTGGCTTTGAAAAAGAAATATGGAAAGCTGCAGATTTGTTAAGAGGTAATCTGGATGCATCGGAATATAAATCAGTCGTATTAGGATTGATTTTTCTTAAATACATCTCCGACCGTTTCGAGGCAAAATACAATGCATTGGTTGCTGAGGGTGACGGCTTCGAAGAGGACAAAGACGAATATACATCGGAAAACATCTTCTTTGTTCCCCAAGAAGCGCGTTGGTCTGTTGTGGCAGAAGCTGCTCATACACCAGAAGTAGGTACGGTAATTGACAACGCCATGCGCTTGATTGAGAAAGAGAATGTACGATTGAAAGGTATTCTTCCAAAGAACTTTGCCCGTCCGGAACTTGATAAACGACGGTTGGGCGATGTCGTGGATTTGTTCACCAATATTCAAATGAAAGAACATGGCGATACCAAAGACATATTGGGACGAACCTACGAATACTGTCTTTCCAAATTTGCCGAGGCGGAAGGAAAACTGGCTGGCGAGTTTTATACACCAGCTTGCATTGTCCGTACATTGGTCGAAGTGCTTCAGCCATACAGTGGTCGTGTCTATGATCCTTGTTGCGGTTCTGGAGGAATGTTTGTACAGTCTGCCAAATTCATTGAAAGGCATCAAGGTAACATCAACAACATTTCCGTGTTCGGGCAAGACAGTAACCCGACCACATGGAAAATGGCTCAAATGAATCTTGCTATTCGTGGCATAGAAGCTGATTTGGGGAAATTTGCCGCAGATACGTTCTTCAATGATTTGCACCCAACATTGAAAGCAGATTTTATCCTTGCCAATCCTCCCTTCAATCTCAGCGACTGGGGAGCGGATAAATTGCAGGACGATGTACGTTGGAAATATGGGATTCCACCCGCAGGGAATGCCAACTTTGCTTGGCTTCAGCACATGATTCACCACTTGTCACCCCGTGGGCGAATCGGCATGGTGCTTGCTAATGGTTCACTCTCTTCACAGACGGGAGGTGAAGGCACAATCCGTGAAAATATCATCAAGGCGGATTTGGTCGAAGGAATTGTGGCTATGCCCTCTCAGTTGTTCTATACTACAGGCATACCCGTATCACTGTGGTTCTTGAACAGGGCGAAGAAACAAACGGGGAAAATCCTGTTTGTCGATGCTCGCAATATGGGAACAATGGTTACGCGGAAACTTCGGGAACTACCAAAGGACGATATAATGAAAATAGCCAAGACATTCGAAGATTTTGAAGCCGGAGCACTGGAAAACGAAAAAGGATATTGTGCCGTAGCCACACTTGAAGATGTGGCAAAACAGGACTATATACTTACTCCGGGACGTTATGTGGGAATTGCAGAAGTAGAGGATGACGGCGAACCGTTTCAAGAAAAAATGGAACGGCTTACTTCAGAACTTTCCGATATGTTTATCCAGTCACATCAACT
This sequence comes from Candidatus Gallipaludibacter merdavium, assembly GCA_017694875.1. GTDB lineage: Bacteria > Bacteroidota > Bacteroidia > Bacteroidales > Paludibacteraceae > Gallipaludibacter > Gallipaludibacter merdavium. The sequence continues at coordinate 1,209 of JADIMG010000037.1, read as the reverse complement.
GGAAGATGAAATCAGAAAACAATTGAAAAGCATTGGATTCATTATGAAATAAATTGAATGAGCCACATTCTTCAATTAGGAGATACAATTATCAAATAAGCGAAGAATATGAAAGAAAAACTAATTCAAGAAATCAGCAATGCAATGACAGAGATTTTAAGTGTAGAACAAATAGCCCAACTTAATGGTGTGCTGCTGCAAGTGGTCAGCAAATATACCATTACGCAAGACGAAGAAAAGGCACAACATGAGGAAATTGCCACCAATGAGCGTCTGCTTGAAATCTTTCTGTCTGCCAAACAAGTGGAAGGATGCACTACACCTACCATTAAGTATTATGGTTCTACCATCCGGCAACTCTTCAAAACCATGCCAAAGAAAGTCATCAATTATACCACAGAGGATATTCGGGCTTACTTAGCGGTTTTCCAACGTAAGCATAAGTCCAGTAAGGTGACCATTGACAACATACGCCGTATATTCTCTTCTTTCTTCGGATGGCTTGAGGAAGAGGATTACATTATCAAAAGCCCGGTGCGCAGAATCCATAAAGTCAAGACTGGCACACAGGTGAAGGAGGTGCTGACAGATGAGAATCTTGAACATTTGCGGGATAACTGCAAACAGATTCGTGATTTGGCAATTATTGATTTGCTGGCTTCTACCGGGATGCGTGTGGGCGAACTGGTAAAACTAAACCGGGAGGATATCAACTTCAATGAGCGTGAATGTATCGTATTTGGCAAGGGAAACAAAGAAAGGATTGTTTATTTCAATGCCCGTGCCAAAATTCATCTCCAGCAATATCTTGCTACACGTAAAGACCGCAACAAGGCTCTCTTTGTTTCATTGGCTAAACCACATAACCGCCTTGAAATATCGGGAGTGGAAACCCGTTTGCGGAAAATCGGGCGTGAAGCAAAGATAGTCCGTGTGCATCCCCACAAATTCAGAAGAACACTCGCAACAATGGCAATCGACAAGGGAATGCCCGTTGAACAGGTACAACGCTTGCTTGGGCATGTCAAGATTGACACGACCATGCATTATGCTATGGTCAATCAAACAAATGTGAAACTTTCTCACCGCAAATTCATTAGTTGAAATGAGAGCAGCATATTGCACATATAAACCTCAGTGCCATTCAGTACAAAGAAACAAACGCAGAAATGGCAATTTAGAGCAGCAGGCGCAGGCGTTGTTCAAGGC
>JADIMG010000036.1 GCA_017694875.1 Candidatus Gallipaludibacter merdavium | reverse complement strand
GGTGGCAGAGTAGGAGGGCGCAGTTCCCAGTCCTTTCGTGCCGGCTATGGACGTAATGGCAACAATGTGTCCACGGCCTTTTTCCCTGAAATAGCGATAGGCAAATCCGATCAATGTGCCGAAGCCCTTTACATTGGTGGCAAAAGTAATCTCCTCTTGTTCTTGTATCAATGCGGTGTTTTGTTTTCCTATGCCAGATACATGAATATAGGTGTCCATACCTCCCGTGGCTTTTATCAGTTCCTCCAGTAGGGTGGGCGCATTGTCTTCTGTAACATCAATGGCTTTTATGGAGACCCTTTCCGGTGCGATGCTTTTCAGTTGTTCCAAGGCTTGTGTGCGGCGTGCAGCCACTCCGACAATATGACCTTTGCCGATAAATAGGCGTGCCACTTCATAGCCGATGCCGGAAGATGCTCCTATAATGATAATTCGTTTTTGTGCCATATATTGTTCTATTCCCCTGCAAAGATAGGATTTTTATGCGGATTTCGACAGCTTGGTTGGAGATGTTGTGTATATAAATAATAGCTTTCTCTTACTGATATATGAATCAGTTTTAGGCATCTGTGGGGCGAAAGAAGATTATTCTTGATGGAGGGGAAGTATCTTGTCTTGTTGGATGCCCATTCGTCTATCATTTAAGAGGCTTATTGTCTTGTTGATAACCAAGCTGGTGTTATGAAGTGGCTGTCGGATAAAAAGAAAAACGCAATGGAATTCCATTGCGTTTTTCTTTTTTTTCTTGTTCGTCTTATTTACGGATGCCAAGTTCTTTGATGATTGCACGATAACGTTCAATATCTTTTGCCTTGACATAATCAAGCAAGCGACGACGTTTACCAACCAATCCGACCAATGCACGTTCAGTAACAAAGTCTTTCTTGTGTTGTTGCAAGTGACTGGTAAGGTGGTTGATGCGGAAAGTAAACAAGGCGATTTGAGATTCTGCTGAACCGGAGTCTTTTGCTGATTTGCCATACTTTCCGAAGATTTCAGTTTTCTTTTCTGAAGTTAAGTACATGTGTTGTAAAATTATTGAGTTGAACAATAATGGTCTTGTCGGCAAAAACAATCCCACATTTATTTAGCGGCTGCAAAGATAGCCTTTATTTTTTTATCCTACAAATTTTTATGTCAGTTAATTTGCAGGTTTAGTTTTTGAACAGCGTTCTAAGTGATTGGTTGGCCCAGTTGGCTTGTATTTTGTTTACCAGATAGCCGGCCAGTAGGGCACCGGTTACTCCGATAATGGAACCGGCAAATACATCGATGGCAAAATGTTGTGACAGGTAGATGCGTGAATATCCTCCTAATGCAGCTAGAATAAAATATATAAAATGTAGCGGTTTCTTGTCGGTCAGCAGGCATAGAGTCATGAATAGTGCAAAAGCGGCCGTGGTGTGTCCTGACGGGAAGCTGTGGTAATGGTGCAAGTGTACGCCTTCCACTTGTGGCAACACTATGTTAGGCATGTGTTCAGAGAAAAAAACTAAGGGTCTCGGCTCATTCCAGATGTGTTTGCCAATTTGGGTCAGTAGTCCAGGCAAGAGTTGGCCTATCAATACCAGTAAGGCGGCTTTATATTGGTAAAACAGCAAGGCAGCAACTATTATATAAGGAATGCAGGCGCCCACTTCCGTATAATATTTGAAGAAAATATCCAGAAATGGGGTATGGTGTTCATTCAGAGCGAGGTGCAATGTCCCTTTGCTATATGAAAGAAGGGCGATTGCCAAAGCAATCACCCATATCGCAAATGGAATTAAAAACCAGCAAGTTTTTTTTATTGCGTTATTGTTTTTCGTCTGTCCCATTAATAGAAGTCGCAGCGGCAATCTTTAGGAGATGGCATTCTGAATAATATAGTAAATTTCACTCCCACAAAGAAATTGTTGATCAGTTTCTCTTCTGCCAGGTTGGAAACGAACACATGGTTCATAGATATTTGCCCCACATCACCGTTTTCCGGCACAGTTGCGTAGCCATAATTGTTGATGCCGGAATTGGCATTTAAAATGCCATAATCGATGAAACCGCCAATTCTAAAGCTGACAGGACTTGTGGGAGACCATTCGTTGGGCTTTTTTATGTCGAAGCGGTATCCCATTTCCAAAGAGCCTTTCAAGTCTATACTGTTGAACGCTATAGGACTTTCTGTTGCCAATTCCGTCGTACCAAAATTGTGGTTAGGCATGTTTTCCCATAATCCCAGATACTTGTCATATGTACCCTTTACTGTCACATTTGATTGTACGTTGGCATTATATATAAGGTTAACTCCCAGTTTGGCACCGACCAGAAAATAAAAATGGTTGAACCGTCCTCCCATCAATAACGGTATGTTTACGTAACCTAAATTGGAATTGTCACGTCTTTGATCGAAAGTGAAATGTCCCGTATAGGTGTCACCTTCGGAATCGACAAGACCTGCTATATCGACGGTATATGGATGCATAAAAGTGCTTGTAGCTCCATATTCAAATCCCACACCGATATCCAACAGGAAATGTTTGTGTTGCAACTCATAGCCAAATCCGGCTCCGCCACCTCCTCCGATAGCGTATTTCGATTCTTCGATATTGTCAAAAAATGAAGTGGCACCGCCGTCCAGCCATAACATCAACGAATGGCTTGTTTGTGCATTCGCCAGAGTGACAGCTGTTTGTATTGCTATGAGAAGCAATAGGGCAGAGATCCGTTTGAGATGGGATGATGCTGACATAATTACAACCTGTTAAGCAAAAACGTTGTGGGTTTATACGTTTTTAAATTTATGTTGCGTAGCAAAAATAATATAGCTTATAAGCTGAAGTGGCTTTTTTGCTACTACCCGTCCGCAAAGATACAATAAATTCTGAATTGTCCTAGCTTTGTACGCCTTTTTCTTTTCTCATAGCGGGATTTTAGCATTTTTAAATATGTGTAAGTTTCTTGGTTCTATTTTTGTTGTGGCAATTTTGTTTTTGTTGGTTAATTTTATTCTTGTGTCTGTTGACTGTTTAAATGCTTGTGCCTGTATATGGAGTTTTCGTATCATTAAATATGTTTTCGGTCTTGCCTCTTTCCCGCTTTTTTTTTATATCTTTGCAGGTGAAATTATCAATAGTGTATTTACGCATGAAAGAAGCTTCTAAAATTTTGTTCATCTCTCAGGAGATTTGTCCCTATCTGGATGAGACGCCTTATTCGCTTTTGGGAAGAAAACTTCCTCAAGTTGCCCAGGAAAATGGTTGTGAGACACGTACGTTTATGCCGAAGTTCGGAGAAATAAACGAACGAAGGAACCAGTTGCATGAGGTGATTCGTCTTTCGGGAATGAACTTGATTATAGAAGACACGGATCATCCGCTGATTATCAAGGTGGCCTCTATTCAGGCGGCGCGTATGCAGGTATATTTTATTGATAGTGACGATTATTTCCGTCGTCGTAAGTCCGTTGCAGATGAAAATGGGGTGGAGTATGAAGACAACGATGAAAGATGTATATTTTTTGCGCGGGGGGTTTTGGAAACGGTGAAGAAGCTTCGGTGGACTCCGGATATTATTCATTGCCAGGGCTGGATGGCTGCATTGGCACCTTTGTTTGTGAAAAAAGGCTATCATGATGATCCGTTCTTCCATGACTCGAAAGTGGTGCTTTCCTTGTTGGATAAAGAATATGTGACTCCTTTTAGAGATAATTTTGCAGAAAAGGTTCGGATGGAGGAAATGCAGGATTCCGATTTGCAGGATATAATGAGTAAGCCGGTAGATTATGAAACATTGATGAAATTGGCTATTGACTATTCGGATGGTGTTATTCAGGCCACGCCAACTGTTCGTGACAGTCTTGTGACTTATGCGAAAGAAAAAGGCGTGGAGTTTATGGATTACGCCGGGATGGATAATTATCAGGCTTATATTGATTTTTATAACTCTTTACTGTAAGAAAAAGAGAATCTGTGATTTTAGGTATGAAAAAAAGTATCTTACTGTCGTTGATGGCTGTTGTGCTGATGGTTGCTTGTGAAGACAATGTGCAAACTATGGGTTCTTCGGTTCAGCCTTCTTCCGATGCAATAACAGTGTGTGCCGACACGTTTCATTTGTCTTCCTATAATGATCCGGTAGACTATATTTATTCCCGTCCTGATTCATTCCTTTTGGGAAGCTTTTACGATAGCCGTATAGGAACAACACGTGCGGAGATAATGGCGCAAGTTGCCTGCCCGGTTGGATTTACTTATCCCGAAGGTGCCGAAGTCGATTCGGTTGAGTTGTATCTGTATTACAATACGTGGTTTGGCGACGGTTATTCCCCTATGCGGATCAATGTATATGAAATGAACAAGTCTACTTTCGATTACGAAGGTGACTATCCTTCCAATCTGGAGGTGGAAGATTATTGCGATAAGTCCGAACTTTTGGGAACGCGACTGGTTACAGCTGCCCAACCGACTGATTCAGTCTATTCTTCTTCAACAGGAGGATATACGTATTATGTGCGTTTCTGTTTTTCTTCCGATTTTGCTGATCGCTTTTTTAAGGATGATGCCTATACTTCCGTGGAGGACTTCGTGCAATTCTTCAAGGGTCTATATATTACTTCTGATTTCGGTACGGCATGCATGCTCAATATCAACCAGATGGATATGACCGCCTATTATCATTTTACCTACCAAAAGGAGGGGCGTGATACATTGGTTTACAACTACAAGAATTTCCCGGCCAATGCGGAGGTGCGTCAGGTAAACCGCATTGTTCATCCCGACCGTGATGAAGTGATGCAAAATATTGATTCTATCACTTATCTTGCCTCTCCGGCTCAAGTGTTCACTACCATCCGTATACCAGTCAAGCGTTTGTGCGATACGGTACAGAGTAACTTGGGTGAAAAACGCCCGTATGTGAACAGTGCATCAATACGCATTGATTTGATTGGGGTGGATGATGAAAAATGGTGCCGTCCGTCCAATTATTGTCTCTTGATACGTGAAAGTGCTGTCGACCGCTTTTTCCTGGACAAAGAATCCGTTTCTGATACTTGTTCTATTTTGTCGCAGATTGCATCTACGGAGATATCGGCTGATAATTACAAATATTATTACAGTTTTGACATCTCCACTATCTTGTTGGACGAGTTGCGTAAAGAGCCGGAACAGCGGGCGGAATATCTGAACATGACGCTTTTACCGGTTACGGTTGAGACGACAACCGACAGTTATGGGAATACTTCCGTTTCGACAGTCAAGCACCAGCAGGGCATGACCTTCTCTACCATTAAGAGTGGAATGAGTGAGTCAGAACCGATGAAAATCAGTTTGCTCTATAGCGGTTTGTGATACATGTTTCCGTCCATCTTGTACGTGTGTTGTGCTTGCATGACATTCTAAAATGCTATTTTTGTAACATGGGAAATATAAAGAAATCAGGACTTTTGCTGGTATTGTTATGGACCTTTTTTTTGCCTTCGGCAGCCGTTGCAGCATTGAGTCCGGAAACGACCGTCAGTTTGCTGACCTGCACAGCCGGTGAGGAGTTGTATTCCAAGTTCGGACACACAGCCATCCGCATTACCGACCCGGAACAGCAAATGGATGTGGTGTTCAATTATGGAATCTTCGATAGTTCCATCGACCATTTTTACTATCGTTTTGCCAAAGGGGAAACCGACTACCAGTTGGGCATCAGTTCCTATTCTTCCTTCATGTGGTCTTATCACATGGAGGGGCGTTCCGTGTTTGAGCAGGTATTGAATTTGGATTCGGTAGCCAAAGAAGCCATATACAACGCACTGTTGGTAAATTATCGCCCGGAAAACCGCAAGTATCGCTATAATTTTGTTTTTGACAATTGTGCTACGCGTCCGTATTACATGATTAAGGAAAATGTAGATGGTGCATTGATTAATATGCCTTTTTTGGAGCGTAAAGATACTTATCGTCAAATCATAGCCCATTATACCCATCCTGATTCTTGGAGCTTTTGCGGAATCGATTTGATATTTGGAACCGACGCCGACCAACTCATGACTTATGAGCAACGCATGTTTTTGCCGGAAGAGCTGATGGAGTTTTTGGCGGCTGCCCAAATAGTAAAAGGTGATGCGGTAAAGCCCGCTGTGGTATCCCAACGGATAGGGGCATTCGTGCCTCCACATGCATCCCTGTTTACGTCTCCCCGTGCGGTCATGTTGGTGCTGGTGTTCCTTTTTGCCCTGCTTTCTTTGTATCAGACACAAAAGCAACATTACACATTTTGGGCAGATGCGCTTTTCTATTTGCTTCTGGGTGTGTTGGGAACTATAGCAACTTATTTGGCTGCCTTCTCGGAACATCCGATGGTTCATAACAACTATAATATCCTGTTTATCAATCCTGTTTTCTTCTGTTTGGCTATTTTGACACTGTTTCCTGCCGGCAGACGAATCTTGGGTAAGTGCCAATGGTTTTTGCTGCTCTATGCTGTGGTGGCGCTTGTGGTAAGATATTCCGTTCCCCAGCAAGCCAATTGGTTCATCAATTGTGTGGCGTTGATTCTGGTGTTGCGTTCCTGGACCTACTTGCGCATAAAGAAAGGAAAAAGCCTTTTCCCCATAGTGCGGCGCAGGGCAATGTTGTTCTTGCTCTTGTTGTCAGTTGGAACGCTTTCCGCACAGCAGCCACCCCGTTTGGCGCTTTACATTGTGGTGGATGGTCTTCAGGAACAGAATCTGCAAAGTTTGAAGACCTATTTTGATACAGGTGGTTTCCGCACCTTGCAGAAGGAAGCCACTACCTATGGCAATGTCATCTTTCCACATCTTACAAGTGGCGGGTGTGAAACGGTAGCCACTTTTTCCACGGGAACGATACCAGCCAATCACGGTATACCTTCCAATGCCTATTTCGACAGAAAGTCGGCAAAGGTGCATCCTATTTTGGAAGATGTTGCGGAGCAGGGTATAGGAACCTCTTTACAGATATCACCCCGCAACTTGCTGTCGGCAAGTTTCACCGATATGCTGAAAGTGGCTTATGGAAACGAGGCAAAGATTTTTTCCATAGGCATTGACCCGGTTGCTACCGTTATCATGGGAGGTCATGCTGCTGATGCTGCCGTTTGGATTGACAGTGAAAATAGAAGGTGGGCCAGTTCCACCTATTATGAAACCGGTTTGCCGGTACAGGCTGACCAAATGAATATGGACAGCACTTTTCTCCGTATTGCTTCGCGGGAGTGGTTGCCGCGTTTTTCTTCTATTGGGCTTTATCTGCATCCTTCCGAACAGGAACGTAAGAACAACGGCTTTTCCTATGTGGCATATGGTACTGGTTCCGATATAAAAAACACTGCTGATTTGTCGTTGATGCCTAATGCCAATGAATTGGTGGCACAGCTTGCCATGCGTATACAGGAACAACAAGACTTGGGCGAAGATTTGATACCGGATGTGCTTTGTTTGCAGTTTACGCTTCGTACGCCTGCTGCCCAAAGCGATTTGATACAGACGGCTGAACAGGAAGATATACACATGCGCTTGAATGAGACTTTGGGTAAATTGTTGGATTTTTGTGTTCAGCAAGTGGGTAAAGAGCATTTGGCGGTTGTCCTTGTGGGGCGGCCCATTGCGGGTTTGCAACCCGATGATTTGAGCAAGGCTCGTATTCCTACCGGATCGTTTAGTGTTGATAGGGCTGCGGCTCTTACCAATGTCTACCTGATGGCCTTGTATGGTACCGAACGTTGGGTAGATGGCTATTATGGCAATCAGTTGTATTTGAACCGTTTGCTGATAGAACAGCGTATGCTCGACCTCAACCGTATCCAGCGTCAGGTAGCTGATTTCCTTTTGGAATTTGAGGGAGTCAAGTCGGCTTATACTTCCCGTGAGATACCTTTGCTTACCAGCACCCGTTTCGGTGATGTTTCAGCCATCAACCATTCCTATCATAAGCGTATAGGAGGAGATGTTGCGTTTGGCTTGTTGCCGGGTTGGCGGTCTGTTGATGAAAACGGGCAACCTTATGACTATATTTTTGACCCTTCTCCATCTGTGCCTGTTTTTCTGTGGGGACAGGGTTGGGGGAATGATTTTTATTCCTATCCTGTTTATGCTACTCAATTGGCGCCTCGTCTGTGCGAGTGGCTGCAAATTCCGTTTTTTGGTCCGGTCAATATAGAGACACGCATGTAAGTAAGGTTTTCGAACGCTCTTATTTGTCATTCCACATTGTGATGCCGTTTTGTTTTCTTGCCTCGCTTTCATCCATGCTCCTGGATACCGCATTTCTGCGGTATGACCCTCTCATCCCCTCGGCTGCGCACCTACCAACGTTCCACTGCCGTCAAGCGATAGGTACCAGTATTCTACTCACGTCATTCCCTACTTGATACGGAATCCATTAGGGTTAGCTTTTAGGGTTGTGTATTGGTTTCCTCGCTTTCATCCATGCTTCTGGATACCGCATTTCTGCGGTATGACGTTTGGTATGGACGCAATGCTCTTGGGCTTTTGTGTGATAAGCGGGGGAAAGAGTGATAGTCATTCTCTACTTCATACGGAATCTAGAGAGACGATTGAATGGGTGGCGTGGTGTTTGTTTGTCTTTATTCCTTACTGTTCCGGTATTTAATGCAGATTCTGTTTTTTATATGATTCTCCCAGCTTTCCTCGTTGTTTATATTGTTAAATTATTTATTTCGGATTTTTTTTTAAAAATATAGATGGATACCTTGGGAAAATGTTGTATATTTGCACCCTTAAGTGAAATGCAAACTAAAAGTTTTTATAGATATTGATGAGTCAAGATAAGTTGTTCTTGTGTAATGGTATGCCGTTTTTGCCGCTTTGTGTGTTATTTGTTATTTTGTGGCCATGTGGAGTGTGGGCGGAGGCAAGCTTTGCTATTGGGGGTGGGGTGAAAACGATTCCTTTTAATTCTGTTACTTCGTTTCATTGGAAATCAGATGTGACGCCTCGTGTCTATCCTGCTCAGCCGCAGACGTTTCGCTTTTCAAAACAGGCGTCTGCTAATGCTTCTGTTTATTCCAATAAGGTGTTGCAGGCGAATACTTATCGTTCAGTAGGAGGTGGCCAACAGGTTTACCCTTCTGTTTCTTATGGCGCTTCTGCTGCTTATTCCCAAGCGGCTTCCGCATCGGTCAATTTGCCGATACATTTGGGTGCAGCCGACAAATGGACGCAGCCGCAAAGTCCGCTTTCCAGCAATGTGCAGAGTCTGGCGGCGGTAGATATGGCGGTGATGCAAAAAGACCGGCCAGTTGGTCCTGTAACAGGAGGAGATGATGAAATCCCTGGAGTGGTTCCTGTAGGAAATGGAATCCCTGTTGCACTGTTTTTATGTGTGGTGTATGTGTTTGTGAAATCTTATAGAAGAGAAAGGGTATAGTTATGTATAAATATACATTTGTTTTGTTTGCTTTCTTGATGGGGGCGTTGGCTTTGCAGGCTCAGAGCTATCAAACTTCTTTTACTTATGAAGATGCCCCCGACTCTCTTAAAAATAGTGTGTTTTCAAAGGATGGGAAAGCGCTTTTTGATACATTGTATTTAGGTCAAGGGGCTTCGTGGAAAGAATATTTTAGGATATACCATACTTATTATGAGGGCTATTCGCAGACAGAAACTCAGAAGGCCAATGCTACTTGTTCGGGTACTGTGCCGACTATTTATTATATCAATCCTACAAATGGTAATTCTGTGAGTTGGGGAACTTCATTAAACTGTGGACGTACTCCTCGATATAAAAATGACCATGCTTATTGGGGACAATATGGTGAGCCGGGTGAATGGGATAATAGATTTATGTATTCAAATCGGTGGGATGGTTTTTTGTTGGACAATTTGCGTACTGAAGAGGCAACACGTTATTATGGGTATTATCAAGTTAAACGTATACGTACGATAACGATAACACAGAGAAGGTATAAGCAGGCACAAAGGAAGATTGGTTTTTTTAAATGGAATTATTCTTTTACGACTGCTGATTGGATTATAGAAACTCCTACGGAAGATCTATCGGTTGAGTTGTCAACAACCTATCAATTTCGGAATAAGTGGGGAGGTGCCACATCTGCATATCCTGAATTGCCAGCATGGGTTCCAAAAGCATATCCTGCAGACCCGGAATCTTATGCCAAAGAGCAAATAGCTAATTATTCGGTGTGGAAATGTGACCCTCTTGATAGGAATAGTATGGATCCGCAAACAGTATTTGGTTATCCTGATCATCGTGTATGGCAAGTGCGTACAAGGACCTTTGTTTATGAAGACTATCCTTATGTTTGGGCCCGTTTGGTTACGGAAGCTGATGGCAGCCAGCATCTTGATTATATACAAGATGGGGTTGAGACGACTCAAGGGACTCCCGTTACTGTAACAGGAGCCAATGGAGATGATTTTAGTAACGCCTATATCAATGATTGGACAGAAGGAGAATTGAATCGTGTATTAAATACATCGGTTTATGATACGGTGGCACAGGTGCGTCATCATATTTATCTGGTTACCCCCAAAAGCCTTGAGACAGGACTGTATTTGCCAGAGGAAGTGGAAAGTTACTATGATACTACTTTCTATGATTTGGATTATTCGTGGTCTGGTGATCGTTATGTTTCCAGTAAGCCGGGTGCGGCTTATCATGAATATGATACAGAGTATGAAACAACGGGCAAAATAACCAATTTGAACAGCAAGAATATAACGGAAACTTTGGTAAATAATGTGACTCGTGCTGCTATGATGGTTTATGCAAAGCAGGATGAAAATACATACCGTTTTGACCATTCTATGGAAACTACTACAACACGAGTTGGGGAAGTGCGTGACAAGAAAATATACATTGCGGGAGAGGCTACGGCTCTTTGTACAACAAAAGGTGACAGTTTGGGATGGATGCAACCGGTAAATACGGATATTTATTTGGAAAATGTGAGATTGCAGGCGGCTGACCCCAAACTTTATTTAAAAGTATTTGATGATGAGATCTCCATGGAGGAAGCTGCTAAGGGGTATCATGTAACGGATTATATAAAGTATTCTTCTGCTGTGTTTTTTCTAAAAGAAAATGATGCACGCTTCCATTTTAAAGGTAAAAACTATTTAGGAGGACAGTTGGCAGGCAAATTTACTTTTCGTATTAACGTTACGGGTATAACTTTTGTCGGTGAAGAGGATGTTTCGCACCAAGTACCTAAATATAGTGCTCCGATAGAAATTTGTGATGAATTGAGTTTTTCACCTGCTCAGCCGACCCCAATTACTTGTACATTAGATGATACATGGGCAGATGGTGTAATTACGAAAGGATATTTGGATTTATCTTCTGTCTTATCAAAGGATTATACGTTTAATCCTTTAACGACACCTTTTTATAACGGTATGCGTTATGCTCCACCGCTTTATACTGGTGGCAATCATGGAAGCTTTGTTATTAATGGTGGTCATATTAATTTGTGGGCAGCTAATGGCTATTCTGCAGATGTTCAAAAAGGACCTAAGGAGTTTCTTACAATAACGGTTGTTGTACGTGATGGTCATGCCAGTAATTATTTGATGTGCGGCTATTCCTCTTATCGTTTGCCATTTAATGGGAACAAGTTTGAAATTACAGGATTAGGGAGCAGTGTGCTGTATGATGCAATAAAAGACATCCAAGCATCGGCGTCGGTTAATGGATCTGGTATGGGCATTCCAGCAGGAAAATTAATTATAAATGGTGGTACTGTAACAACAGAAACAGATACTATGAGTTTTGGTTACAGATATACGGAGAAAGTCGGTAATAATACAGTCAACAAAACAGCAGATAATAACCCTAATGGTCAACCTATATTTGCGCCTAATGTTGAGATAAATGGTGGTACATTCTGGAATGATATTTATACAGCGACAAATCATACAACAGACTCTGCATGGAATAAGGCAGTAACCTATAAAGCAGTTGTCAATACACCTAATCAGACTTTGGTTCGTACAGAATGCGTCTTACCGGCACCCAATACGGATTACTCCCATTGGCAGGAAGACAGTTTAAAGTTGAACCGTGAGGGAAGGTACGAACGTGTTATTGTGGTGAATCCGTTTGAGGATAACCAATATGTATATGGCTTTACGGGAGTGAAATCAGATGCACAATCGACGGGCTATTTCTATTTGCCATCGGGCAATTGGAAATGGAGCAAAAACTTTTTTGCGAAACCTTCACAGCCGATTGAGTCGTATGGGGGATATTTGCCTTATAATTTGACGGTGGAAGCAGGTGGAATCGTCAATGAAGCGAGTGATACCCGGCTTTTAGGCATTCCACGTTATGTACGTACGTTTATCGACAACGAATATGTTGCATTGTGTATGCCGTTTAAGGTAGTAGGAATATCTGATGCATATGGGGATATGGATGCTTATGTAGAGAAGGCAGACAATTCTAGTCCGGATAACTCGAATGCCTATTTTTATATGTATCATATGAGGGATGAAAATGATGAACCTCGCACAACAGGTATTAACGAAAGTTTCCGCCGTAATTATCATACGCATGCAGAAGGTAATTATATGGAACAAGGACGTACCTATTTGGTAAAATTCCCCAATACAACAGGTGAGCCTTATTGGAGTACAGCGCCTGTTACATTCCGTGGTGAAGCGATGAGTACGGTGAAAGGCTCTGATGCTTTTGCATTGCCAGAAAGACCTAATCTTGATATTACTTTTGTGATGGGTGGTAATGCTACTTTTGCAGATACAACATTGAGCGGAAATTATTATGTAGTGGATAAGGCAACCTTTGGTGACGATGATTTCCATGTAAAGAGCAATCCAACTTTGGCTCCTTGTGAAGGAGTCTTGTTGGGAAATCAACCGACCATGGACCGTTTCCGTACGTTGGGCGCTCGTCCACGGCCGCAGGAAAACACACCTGACGATGGCACAACAACCAACAGTGATATAGTAGAGGCAGAACAAGGCTATCTTGCCGTTTATGCAGCTGAAGGTGCTATACATGTTTTAGCGGAATATGACACAGAAGCATATATTTATACGGTTGCCGGACAATATATAACCACATTGACACTGCAGGCACACCAACCACAGAGTGTTTCTGTGCCACAAGGCGTCTATTTGGTTCGTTCCAATGAGGAAGTGAAAAAAGCGGTTGTCGATTAATCAGATATTAAAATAGAAAGTATATATGAAACGATTGGTGTTTTTAGTTTTGGTTTGCATGGCAATGGTAGTTCGTGCACAGGTCGGTACAAGTTGTACCAACCCCTATGTGGTGAATCATAATTTTGAAACATATGTACCAGCAGGAACGCATTGGTTTACAGCAGGAACACATGATTTGCCACTATATGTCACGTTTGAACCGGATACGTTTTTATTGGATGTTGAAAAATATGAGTCAGAGGATGATTTCTTTGCGGATATACCAGGCGTGACCATTGATTTCGGTTGTGACGGGCAATATGATGAGACTGCGCAATTGGTGATTGCGTTGGCAGCTGCGGCAGGTTATGTGATACCTTTGGAAACTTATATGGTGCCAATGACCTTGGATTCAGTTTTTATTGTTAATTACGATGACTGGTACATTCGTTTTGATGGCTATACACAAGATTCCTTGTTGTTTTATATGCCTTTTGATCAGGAATTCGCAGATGCTTTTGTAATGGTTGGTTTAACACAGAATATTCCTGCATATATTAAGTTTACAACTAATGTGGGGGGGGTGATTACTTTGAACAGCACGAGTGTGATGGCACAATGTGAAGCAACCTCAGTTCGCTTGTATAAATATCAGGAACAGACAATAAATGCCAATGATACGAACGCTTATTATTTTACACCTGATGATCTTAATGCAAGCAAGCTTACAGGTTTAAATTTTTATTGGCAGGCAGATGATACAGCACGTGTTTATCTTTCTAATACTTGTCAGTTTGAACCTTCTGATTCTACCTATAGTTTTACAGCACAGCCCAATGTAACCACTTTGGCGATGGATTCAATTACATTAAGTAATCATATTCGTTTTATATCTCCGTTCCTGTTCTACAGAATAGAATCAGATGTTCCGGGTGTGCTTACCCTTTATAACCAGGATGATGTAGTGTTGCCGAAACCTCCTGTGGGTACAGGGGTACAAGATGCATTTGCGTCTGCTTTGAAAACACGGATAGAAGGCAATAGAGTAATAGTAGAGAGTGAGGTTATGCAGGATGTATTGGTCTTTACTCCGGCGGGTGTTGTGGTGCAACGTTTCACAATAGGTGCCGGCAAGCAGCATAGCTTTACGCTTCCTGCAGGTATTTATTTTATACGGGGAGACGAGGAAAACGATGTGCATGAATTGCTCGTCTATTAATGTGTAGGGGATATGCGTAAGGTTTGCTTGATAGTATGTCTGTTTTTTTCTTTGGCTTTATGGGGCAAAGAAGGGGACTCATGCTCTAATCCATTGTCTGCGCAATATGGTGAAGACTTATATGTAGAGGGACAACCCGTTTGGTTCTTGGCTTCTCTTGAAAACTTTGGCAATGGCATGAATGCCTATTGGTATTCTACCGATAGCCTGCGCTTGGAGGCTTATTTAGTGTGTTTGGCACGTGAACCGATTTATCAACGGACTATTGGTCCGCAGGGCGTTTTCTCATTGAGCCTAGAAGAATTGAAGCATAAGTTGGATTCAGTTACTGCATCGTTGGGTCTGGGGCAGATAGATGACATTTTGCAAATCTTTCCTTCAGTCAATGTAAAGGCTGTTCCTGTAAGTGGACAGTCTGGGAGGATTATTCTGCAAAATTTGGGAGAAGGACCAAAGACCGATTGCAACAATCCGCTGCCGGTATATATGGATGCAACTTATATATTGACCGATTCCGCCAATGTATATACGTTGACTCATGAAAGGCAACCCGATAGTCTGCATGTGGTGTGGCAGGCGGAAGATGAGGAACTGGATACGCTTCCGACCATACAAGTGCGCTATGGCAGTTGTGACGGTGATATATTGGGAGAAGCTCAAACGGACAGCCAAGGTGTTTATGTAGTAGAACGTCAATGGATGGATAGCGCTTATCAGCAGGGCGATACGCTCTTTTTCCATGTTTTCGCTCCGACAGACGGAAAAATCCGTTTCCGCCCTGTGACTTTTACTTATGCAGAGGTAGATACGGTGTTGTGTGAAGGAAAAGGTTTGCAATTGCAAGATACTTTGCTGACAGTATCCACATCCTATACGGATACGGTGATAAAGTCGGAGGGTTATCGCCATTTTATCACCCATTATGAGCTGGAAGTGCAACCTGCGCCGGAAACAAACGACACTCTTTATGTGGGGGCTGCCGAATTGCCTCTGCAGATGCAGGAGGTCTGGATAGAGTCGGAAGGCAATTACTCTTTGCGCTACCAGACTGCGGAAGGATGTGACAGCATAGTACACTTGCAGGTGTACCTACAGACTTTTGTAAGGGAAACTTCGGAAAGTTCATTGAAAGTATATCCAACTTTGGCAAAAACAGGTACACCTGTTCAGATAGAATGGCCGGAAGGCTATGAAAAAGCAAGTCTTGACTTGTTTGACTTGTCGGGTAGGCTTTTATGGAGTCGTGATGACCAGCCCACCTTTATCCAGTTGGACAAGGCAGGTGCCTATCTGTTGGTGATGAATGGCGAAAACGGAAAAGGACAAACGCTGTTAATGGCGCATGATTAACGGAATAATACTAACCCATAAATACAGAAGATTATGAAAAAATTTTTACTAGTAGGAATGATTCTTTTTTCCTGGAATTTATTGATGGCACAGGATGATGTTGTGCGTGACGGCTCAACATGTGAGAATGCTATTTTATTTGATTGGGATAATGGGCACATTCAAGATGCCAACCAGACCTTATGGTATGCCGTAACATTGGATGATAGTTTCTTAAATAAAGAGTTGGTGCTCTATCTGAATAATTTGACTTCAGATTCCATTACCGTGGTAGCTTTTGCTTATTTGAACTGTGCATCCGATGCCAGACCGGCACGCACGGATTCGACTGCAATGTCGGCCAACCAGTTTAAGACAACATCCATGCAGGCTATTTTTGTTAATCATATCATTAAGAATTTGGGTGGTACCGTTTATTTCAAACTGACAACGGAAGAAGGCTCTATCCAATTCAGTTCCTTTGCCCGCATACCCGAGCCGACCGCATTGCAGGAAAACCGTGAAAACGGATTCAAGGTATATCCAAACAAGGCGGCAGCAGGTACTGCATTGACAGTGGAATTGCCGGAGGCCGGCACTTTGCGTCTGTTTGACTTGTTAGGACGTATGTTGCAGCAATGGACATGCACGGGTAACATCCAAACATTGGCTGTGGAGCAGGCCGGCACTTATTTGCTGCAGTTCCATAATGGGGAAAGAAGCTATCAGACACTTTTGATGTGTGAATAAAAACGGATGTAAACATAAAGTTCCCATGAAAGGCAGGTGGTACATTACATTTGGACTTTTGATAAGCTCTATATGGGTCATGGCACAGCATGGCAGCTCGTGCTATGACCCCATCTCTTTTCAGTGGGACAGTGTGTATGTGCAAGAGGCTGGTACCACCCAATGGTATCGTGTACAGTTAAATCCGTCGCAGCATAGGAACAAGGAATTTGTATTGGAGCTGACCAACCTGACCGATGCCGGTACAATGGTACAGGCAACCCCTTATTTCAGCTGTGGAACAGATCCAATAGCAGATGAATCGAATACCTTATTGGCTTACCAGACAAAAACCACCCGTATGGAAGCCGGTCTGGTCAATTATGTGCTTGATTCTTCCGATGGTTTGGTGTTGCTCAAACTGTTTACTACTGGCACAATAGAGTTTAGATCGGAAGTACAAACTCCCATTGAAAAGCCACAAAATCCGGAATGTCTTTCTGCGGAATATATTTATCCAACTTCTTATTATACCCTGCGTACAACAGGGCAGAATTGGTTTACTTACCAGTTTTCCGGTTCAGATTATCTGACGTGGGTGTTTCATCCTAACGATACCAATGAAGTGGTGACCAAGCATGTCTACTTCTATGAAAGTTGTGATACAGATGCCGCTTATAGCTATGTGACAGATACCAATGTATATGTCCAAAAACAGGTACCTACGGAAGGGCAATATTATATTCAGATAGAGGCAAGTGGTGAGGGCTATATTGAATTTTTGTGTGATACGCTGAAAGACGGTTGTGCGCAGGCGCAGGCCGTTGTAGCTGGAAATGCATATATGGTGCAGGATTCAGCTCTTTTCTCCTACCAGCCTTCCGATGCAGCTTTTACTGATCTTCATGTGGCAGAGCAGACACATTTGCTGCTGCAAAAAGGTTATTGTGGTGACGGGTTGGAACTGTTGATGGATACGGTTGTTACAGATACCTTGCTGAGCGCTGGCATTCTACCAGCTTTGCCGGCAGGACAGGCCTATTTTATTACAATAAAAGGCACTACTGGTTTCATGATTGAAAACCATGGCGGTGATTGTCGGACGGCTTATGAGATAGTGGCTGATACGACCACTTTCCATTTGGGCACTTTGCCCACTTGGTTTGCGTTTACGTCCAACGGTAGCCAGACCGTAGACCTGTATTTTGAGCCGGATGACGCCACTGTCACCAATAGCAAGAAAACGGTGGAACTGTATTTGGATTGCGATTCGGCTGCCACCATAAGCGTAAGCCGCAACATAGATGTGGTAAACGGTTTCTTTATTATACCGGAGGGGCGTTATTACGTGAAATATACTGGCACGACAGAAGGTACAGGAACATGTGTGGTGCGCGATACACTGGTGCACAAGCATCATTATGTAGATACCACTTTTTGTGAGGGAGATGAATTGTTGATTGCCGATACCGTATTCACGCAAAGTGGGGAATACATAGATGTGGTCATTCGTAACAATGGCTATCTCTATGATATTTACCATTATACGATACAGATGCAACCGGCTCCCAAGGCTTATGACTACCTGTTGGTGGATGCTTCTGAACTTCCCCTTGTGATGCAGGGTGTCACGATTGATACGGCGGGTGTATATGAACTGCATTATCCGTTGGAGGAGGGATGCGATAGCCTGGTTTATCTGACGGTACTGGTCAATGGAGATGTGGAAACGGAGGATACGCTTACCATAGTCGATGTAGCTTTTGATACTCCTTATCTTCTGAAGGATTCTTCCCAAGTGTTCCGCCTGTTTTATGACAGCCAACCCGACAGCTTGCATGTGGTGTGGAAAACCGGACAAGAAGCGGGCGACATTTTGCCGGAAGTGCAGGTAAGCTATGGCAGTCCGAAGGGGCTTGTATTGCAAAAGGGACTTCCTTCACCTGAAAACGGGGTGTTTGCGATAGAAAAACTATGGCAGGATATTGCCTATTATCAGAAAGATACATTGTTTGTACGGGTGCTTAATTCGACATGGGGCAGTGTGACATTCAAACCTATCACCTATCAGTATGATACAGTTGATGTATCCATTTGTGAGGGTAGTGCTTATGAATTGCCCGATACACTTTTGTATGTTCCTGGAGTCTATACAGATACATTGAAGAGTGCAGACGGATATCGTTATACCATTACGCATTATCAGGTGGAGGTGATACCGGCACCCCAAACTTATGATACGTTGCAACTGAACGAGACAGAACTGCCTTTCCAGTATGGCGATACATTGATTGAGGGGGCGGGCATATATACATTGACCTATAAGACTTTGGAAGGATGTGACAGTCTGGTTCATGTGAGGGTATATGTAGAGAAGGAAGAACCCGAACAACCTGATGAGCAGGAAAAGACATATGATTCTCCAGTGTTGTATCCAACTGTGGCGAAAGCAGGTACACCATTGACATTGCATTTGCCGGAAAAACTCAGGGTGTGGAGTATAAAACTCTATGATGTTTCGGGACGATTGATGCAGGTGTGGAATATAAGGGAGGAAACCGATGAGCCGGTAATAAGTTTGATTGTCCATGGTTCGGGCTATCATATCATGCGGGTGGAAACCTCGCTTTACAGCTGGCAGACACCTTTGATACTTTATTAATGGAAAGAAATAATTCAATAACCAATTTAACCTATAAAATTATGAGATGGAGATTTTTGATTTTGGCAATGCTCCTTTTGACAACCACAAAGGTGCTAAGAGCGCAAAGCGGAAGTTCCTGTTCTGATGCCATTCCATTTGTCTTGGAAAGACCATTTGTGCAGGAAGAAACCGAGTTGTGGTATTATGTACAACTGACTGAGGAAGAGAGGGGTAAGGAATGTGTGCTTACGCTGAGTACTACGCACACGGAGACCATTACGATTACAGCAGATGTCTATACCACTTGTGACAACAAGCTGTTTGATGCTACAACCGTTTTGGCGCCAGGACAAACCAAGACCCAGACCTTGCAGGCAGGCTTGGTAAACAATGTGCTTGACAATTATGGCGGACGTGCTTATCTGAAATTACATATTTCCTCTGGGAAAATTGATTTTCAGGTGGAAGTACGTGTTCCAGAGAGTGAAACGGAAGACCCTTTGTGTTTGGATGCTTTTGAGGTGGTGAACAATCCGGCTAACGGACAGAACGATACCACCAAATATAATCTTGCGGCTGAGCAGCCGACATGGTTTAGCTTTACTTCGGAAGGCAACCAGACTGTAGATTTGTATTTTGAGCCTACATCTCCCGATGACAAGTATAGCGAAAAAACAGTGGAACTCTATTTTGATTGTGCATCGGACGCACAATACGTTCGCACGGGTACTGCTGATACCGTGATACGAGGATATGTGATACCAGCCGGAACCTATTATGCCAAATTTACCGGAACGGCCAATGGCAAGGCCACTTTTGTGGTACGTGATGTGAATCTGCCGTGTGTTGATGCGGTAACCATGGAACATGGAATGACCTATACAACAGCTGCCGGTGACAATTGGTATAGGTTCTATACGGATTATGCTACAGAGCTACCTATAGAAAATACCGGGACATCAGATGTGGAAATCACTTTGTACGAAGGTGTATGTGGAGGTGAACAGACCGATATGGGATGGCGTCAATTGGAAAATGTTACCATTGCTGCCGGAACCTCATATCTTTTTGATAATTTGGCTGCCAATGCTTTAGGACATGCCTATTATTTGAAAGTAACGGGTGCGACCACTCTTTCTGTGGGAGGTGGTAACAGTTGTGAGACAGCTATGTGGTTGGTCGACGGAGGTGTGTATGAACTGCAACCGGGACAGACTTACTGGTATAAATATGAGTTTGACGGGAAAAGCGAGATAAAGGCAACCTTTACAGGTGACAATCCGACGACAACCAAGTACATTGGCGGTTATCTGGATTGTGAAACTGCAGCTGTATTTTCCACCAGCTTCACAAAAGATGTAGTCGACGAGGGCATTGTATTGCCAGAGGGATTGTATTATGGAAGCATCCGTGTTGATGCAGCTTGTACAATGACCATTGATATTTACACATCGTCTGTTGACAAGGATTGTGCTTATGCCACTGAATTGAACTATGGCGACATGGCTATAGCAGCAGGATGGTATGATTTTGTCGGCGACGGAGACTTGACCATTTTGGCAGAGGCGGAAAACACCCGCATAAGTGCTATCTACAGAATGATATGCGGTAGTACAGCACCGAACCATCAAGTGGAAGTGATGACTGATATTGAGTTGTCGTCCAACGAGATGCTTCATATTCCATTGGAACCTTTGCGTCCGGGATGGCATTATTATGTAGTGCTGGAATCAGGCGTGTTCTCTGTTATCAATGGAGACAACTGTAGTCGTGCACTTTATATAGAACCAGGTAAACCCTATCGGATGCATGCAGGACAGAGCGTATGGTACACTTATACGTTTAACGGCCATGAGAAAATGTCTGTAACCTATACGCCAGATGAAGCTGGAGCTGTAGTGAATAAGGAAGCGGTACTGTATTTTAATTGTGGTGAAGAGCCTGCCTATACCGGCACTTCCACCGCGGAAACCATTTCGCGCGACTATGTAATTCCTGCGGGTACTTATTATGCCAAACTGACGGCAGATAAAGATGGTGTGGCTGTGTTTACTGTAGAAGAGGTGAATGAGGCTTGTGCAGTGGCTGATACTATTGGTTCAACGGCAGCCCCTTATGCTACTGATATAACGGTAAATGGTGAGAAATGGTTCTATTTCGAACCCAATCCGGGTATTGATTTGACATTGGAAGTCGTAAGTGGTACCCCAGTGGTAAGCCTCTACAAAGGTGTGTGCAATGTGGGGACTGCATCGGATTACAATTATTGGGAAGCTGTGTTTGAGGACCAGACAATGGCAGCCAATGATTCCTATGCCTTGCAGCAGGATCCGAATTTGCCTTACGGAGGCTATTATTTTAAAGTAGAGAATGGCACTATCCGTTTTACAACCCTTACGTATGGAGGCCGTACATGTGAGGATGCCTATGAGATAACGGTAGGAGAGGAATATGAAGTGGCAGATGTAACCTGGTTTGTGTTGACAACAGACGGGACAAAAAGTTTCAGAGCGGACTTCACTCCGATGCTCGAGGGTGAAGTGGTGACGAAAGAAGTTGCTTTGTTCTTCGATTGTGCAGATACAGAACCAATTGCCACCCGTACCAGTACGACTGACCATGTGGAACTGGATTATGTAGTACCGGCAGGCACCTATTATTTGCGCTTGACTACAACAGCATCTACCAACAACGCGGGAACAATAGTCTTTTCCTATGGTGAAGATATTCCATGTGCTGTTGCCGAAGACATCGTATTGGGACAGACCTATACGGAGGCAGAAGGTACGGCATGGTATAAGATAGCCGATGATGTTACTCCATTGCTTTATGTAGAAACGAATGCAGAGGTAAGAGTCTATAAAGGCATTTGCAGCTCGACTACAGAAAACAGAAATTACTGGATGGCTGTTGATACTATCCGTCATGAAGCAAAGGTGGAAGTATTGGACGAATTGTTATTTGACAATCTGAATATAGGAGAGTATTATTTTGAAGTAGTGGCACAAGCCAATGATACGGTGCGTTTCACATCCTATGTGGCAAGCGTAGAACGTCGCGACACGGTGTGTGCAGGAGAGCAGGTTACTATAGGAACAGAGATTTATACCATTGACCATGATATGACCATCTGTGACACAGTAGAATATGTTTATACTGCCCGTCCGGAGTTTACGTTAGACAGTTTGTATATTTATCATTTTACCACCTACCGCTCACCTGAAGTGCCTGAATTGCAGATGTGGCCGACTGCAGTCTGTGGTGATACACTGCATCTTGAAGAAGCCAGTGAAGCAGCTTGGCAATTGTTGACGGCTTCCATTACTCCAGAACAATCTGCTCCCGTGGAAGCTTGGTGGGAAGTGCTGGATGTATCAGGTAATGCTTATAGCCGTTATGATGGAGAAAAGACGGCTCCTGGTGTAGAGACAATTACTGTTAGATATGCCGTCAAGACACTTTGTGAAGAGACCGTATATAGTGAAGGAAAAGCTTTGACTGTCGGACTTCCGAATGCAGATAATTTTGCAGAATACGATAATATCCCAGCAGTTTCCAAATATGACTGGTTGCTGATGCTCAATGTAAAACAACTTCAAGAGCAAGGTTATGAATTCACAGAAGAAGACGTGACCTGGTATCGTGTAGTCGGGACAAAAGACCTGTTGGGTAGCGACGATTCAGACGATGAGTTGTTGGGTAAAGGATATTACTATACTGTAGGTGAGACACTCGTCGGTACAGGTGACTATTATGCAACGGTTGATTTGCAGCCTAACGCATCGGAAGCTATGTGTGGTGGTATTTTACGTACACAGGTATTCTCTTTTGTCTCTACCGGGAAAGAGGGTGTGGCCATTTATCCGAATATGTTAGCATCTGGTGAACAGGTGAATGTGACCGGATTGCCTGATGATACAGCTGTGGAAATCACGGTTTATGATATGATGGGACAGGTGCTCCACCGTTTCCATACCCAAGGTCAAACTACCTATTCGTTTGCAACACAGGCTGTCCCCGGCTATTATATGGTTCAGGTGCGGTTTGAAGAAAAGGAGCAAATTTTGAAATATGTTGTAAAATAGCGGGAGGACAATAATATGAAAACAAAATATCAAATGATGAAGAAAATCATGCTTTTGGGCGCAGCATTCCTTGTTTCCTTTGCTGCTTTTGCACAGTTTTCCGGAGGTGACGGGTCGGCAGAAAATCCATATGTCATCCGTACGAATGCTGACTTGAAACTTTTGGCTGAATATGTGAATTCCAAAGGAGATGTAAAGACACAAGTAAACTGGTCAAAAGGAAAGCATTTCATTATTCAGGCTGATTCGTTGGTGGCAGAAGTTGCGATAGGAAAGGGAGGAAACGCAGGTTTTAGCCTTGATGATGGTGTAAAACTGAAATTGACTGCTGAACGCTATTGTACTGGTGAACGCATTCCGGAATGGGTGAAATATAAGTATTATACCGTTATGCAAGTGGGGACAAAACGTTTTCCGACCGGCATTCTGTTGCGTGAAATCTATTCTTGGGTGGAATCAGATGTGTTGTTGAATGAGGCATTCACTTTCCAAGGCTCTTTGGACGGAAATGGCAATACGGTGTTTGTAAATGTAGCTTCCGGCGATACAACCCAATTGTTTGTCGATAGCAACGGTGAAGTGAAAAACCTGCATTTGCTGCCGTATAGTCAGAAAACGGTTGCAAAGGTAACGGAAAAACCAAAGCCAATAGAAGTGAAACCCCAGCCGAAACAGCTGCCAGAAGATTCTGTGTTAGAAGAGAAATACCGTCCGACTCATCATACTCCAGACGAAGAAGGTGGAGGAAATGTGATTTATGTGGAAAAGCCCAAAGAACAAAATGTGGATTCCATAGCCACGGTTATGGCCGAAGAGGCTGAATATGTAAAAGGGCATCATCAATTTGCCATTGGAGTAAGAGGAGGTATGGCTTCGTTCCTGCATAATTTCGGTACGCAAGACGGAAAATGGGAGTTAGGTTATACTGGTATGCTTGATTTGCAATATGCCTATTATTTTGGAAAGAAGACTCCGAAAAAACCTTCATGGGGAATCCGTACCGGTTTGGGAATCGGGTATGCTTCAAGTTCTGCATATGTAGCAGTGGACGACCGTTTTGAACTCAATGATGCGGAGGGTGATTTAATCAAATATCATGTAACAGCAGATCCAGTGAGAGAAAGAGATGCTCGTGTACAAATGGAAATAGCTGTAATGCCTTCCTTTACTTATAATGGTTTGTTTGTGAATGTGGGCCCTAAATTCATGTTCCCATTGTACGGACATTATCGCCAGAAGATAACCAATCCTTCTATTGAAGCCTATTATGAAAAATATGGTGTGACAGTTAAGGATGAAGTTATTACAGGTGTGTTGACAGAAGAACATCAAGTAACAAAAGGGAAGTGGCAAGGCGCAAAATTTGATGTGACGGTAGGTGCAGAGATTGGATATGAATGGGCTTTGCAAAATGGAAATGGTTTGGCACTCGGCGTTTATGCTGATTATGCTGTGTATAGCGGTTATTCCAATCCATCGACGGCCGGAAGTTTGATTCAGTTGACCCAACCAGGTTTGTCGGCAGAGGCACCGCAAGCTAATGTGACGGTTCTATCGTTGAGCCAGAAAACAGCTAAGTTGGGGTATTTTGATTATGGGTTGAAATTGACCTATCATTTCAACTTCTATCAAAAATAGGTCGAGAATCGTAATATGTAATCTGCTGAGTAGCGATTGGGATTCAGAAAGGGCCATTTCATTTAGTAGACCTTTTCGTTGTTACTTACAGCGACTTGCGTTTTACATATTCTGACCAACTTAAAGGGGTTGCTTCAATGTTATCTATTTTGAAGCAATCCCTTTCTTGTTAGCTCTTGTTTCGTTAACTATTCTTTGTTTCTGAAAGCTTGTGGCGTTATGCCTGTGTGTTTTTTGAAAAATCTTGACAATAGCGATTGGTTGGGAAAGTTCATTTTGAAGGCTATCTCCTGTATGCTGACGTTGCTGGAGTTGAGTTCCAGTTTGATTTCCCGTATCACATGCTGGTTGATAATCGTTTTTGCTGTGATGTGTGTTACATTTTTGACCAATTCGGACAGATACCTTGAGGTAATGCACAGTTGGTCGGCATAAAAATTAACTTCCCGTTCTTTTCGGCAATATTGGTGCAATAGGTGAATGAACTCTTTGAACAGTTCCTCCTGGCGGCTCATTTTGCCTATCGGTGCTTGGAAATGCATGTGGGTTTTGTCGTATACATCCAGCAAGAATGCCTGAATCAGGTTTTTAAATATCTGTTCCCTGTAGCAGTTGTTATGGTCGTTGTAAAACCGCTCCATGCTTCTGACCATTCCTCTGCAGTTATTGGTTTGTTCCTTTGTTATTTTGACATATGGATATGTGATAAGGAAATCCGTAAAGCTGGGCGGTAATCTTAGGGTAAGTTCTCTGTAAATGTCGGCAGAAAAGCAAATGTAGGAACAGATGAAAGGCGTGCTTTGACTGACGCATTTGAACATACGTTTATCAATCAAAATCAATTGACTGTTTTTTTCGATTTTATAGGGGGTAAAATCCACTTCTATTTCGGCCATTCCTTCTTCACAGAAAAATATGCAGACAGTATTCATCCGAATGATATTGCCCACTTCAAATTGGACCGGGTAATCCTGATGCGCTACAAAAATGTCATCAGGAGAGAGATTGATTGTTTTCATGACGTGTTTTTTGAACAATTGAATGTTTGTTAGAATTCTTTTTCCATAGGCTTTCGTGCTAATATATATACGTATATATATGTTGTTTTATTGTGAATAAACCAAAGGAAAAAGATAAGATAAAAGTGGATTTGTTCCTTTTTTGAACAATCATCGCTACATTCAGAAATCTGCTTTAAAACATATTCTCTCTACTTTTGCACTGCAAAAAATACAATAGTAATTATGATGACAGTTAGAGTTAAATGGATGCAAATAGTGGCACTTGTGATTTGCATCATTGGCACCACAGGGTGTAAGAAAGAAGTTAAGCAAACAAACACTGGTACTTATGCTTTAATGGAAGTTACAAAATCGGATAGGGAATATACTTCCGATTATTCAGCAACCATACGAGGACGTCAGGATATTGACATTTATCCTCAGATCTCCGGTACTATTCAGAAATTATGCGTAAGTGAAGGTGAGCATGTGAAAAAAGGTCAGATTCTGTTTATCATTGACCAGGTGCCTTACAAGGCTGCACTGAATACAGCCATTGCTAATGTGAAATCAGCCAAAGCTGCAGAAGCGACAGCGAAATTGACTTATGAAAGTGATCAGCAATTGTATGATCAGAAGGTCGTTTCTGAATATACTCTGTTGACATCACAAAACAGCTATTATACGGCACAGGCTACTGTGGCTCAAGCAGAGGCACAGGAAGTGAATGCCAGAAATAATCTGTCATATACAGAAGTGAGAAGTCCGAGCGATGGAGTAGTCGGTATGTTGCCTTATCGGGAAGGAGCTTTGGTCAGCGCTTCCATTCCGCAACCTTTGACTACGGTTTCTGACAATTCACAGATGTACGTTTATTTTTCCATGACGGAAAATCAGTTGCTTGCTATGGTAAGACAATATGGTTCTACCCAGAATGCTTTGGATAGTATGCCTGCTGTGCAACTGGAATTAAACGACAATTCTCTCTATCCGGAACTGGGAAAGATAGAGTCTATTAGCGGTGTGATAGATACGCAAACGGGAACAGTGGGTGTGCGTGCTGTCTTCCCTAATCCTAACCAATTGCTGTATAGTGGCGCTTCGGGTATCGTGAAGATTCCAAGTGTTTACAAAGATTGCATTGTGATACCGCAAACGGCTACTGTGCAACTGCAAAACAAGCACATCGTATATAAAGTGGTTGACGGAAAGGCTGTTTCTACGTTGATTCAAGTGGCCGAGCTGAACGACGGGCGTGAATATATCGTGTTGGATGGGTTGGAAGTTGGTGATGAGATTGTGGCTCAAGGTGCCGGTCTTGTACGCGAAGGAACCCAGCTAAAATAAGGGAGGATTTTTCATGAAAGGAAATGTTTTTATTAAACGTCCGGTGATGGCCATGTCCATCGCTATCCTGATTGTCATTGTCGGGATTATTTCATTAATGTCATTGCCAGTAGAGCAATATCCGGACATTGCGCCTCCTACCGTTGTTGTGGATGCCACTTATACGGGTGCGAGTGCAGATGCTGTGATGAACAGTGTGATTATGCCATTGGAAGAGAGTATCAATGGTGTGGAAAATATGATGTATATCACATCTACTGCAACAAACTCAGGTACAGCTACCATTCAGATTTATTTCAAGCAGGGAACGGACCCGGACATGGCCGCCGTCAATGTGCAGAACCGTGTGTCAAAAGCCCAGGGACTTTTGCCGTCAGAGGTAACCAAAATCGGTGTGAGCACCTCTAAACGTCAGACCAGCTTCTTGCAGATTAATACCTTGGTTTCTACTGACGGTCGCTATGATGAAAGTTTCTTGGCCAACTATTTGGACATAAACATTGTGCCGGAAGTAAAACGTATTGAGGGTGTAGGTGATGTGACATTGTTGGGCGATACCTACAGTATGCGTATTTGGCTTAATCCGCAGCGAATGGCGCAATATGGTCTTCAACCTTCAGACGTAACTGCCGTTTTGGGTGAGCAGAACATAGAAGCACCTACCGGTGCACTGGGTGAAAACTCTGATAATGTTTTCCAATATACCATGAAATATAAAGGAAGATTGAAGAGTGTGGATGAATTTGGTAATATTGTTGTCCGTTCCAATGAGGATGGTTCCATATTACGTTTGAAAGATATTGCCAGAGTGGAACTGGGCCGTTTGTCCTATAGTTTCCATGGCGAGGTAGATGGAAAACCTGGTGTAACATTTTTGGCTTTCCAGGTGGCTGGAGCCAATGCAACTGAGGTGAATGAACGAATCACAGCCCGTTTGCAGGAATTGTCCGCCAATTTGCCTGCTGGCGTAGAATTCATACAGCTTATGAGCTCCAATGACTTCCTCTATGCCTCTATTTACAATGTGATTGAGACTTTGGTCATAGCCATTATATTGGTTATTCTGGTGGTATATTTCTTCTTGCAGGATTTCAAGAGTACGCTTATACCGTCTATCTCCATTATTGTTTCACTTATCGGAACATTTGCCTGCCTTGTAGCCGCCGGTTTCAGTATCAACATCTTGACGCTGTTTGCTTTGGTGTTGGCTATTGGTACTGTGGTGGACGATGCTATTGTGGTGGTGGAAGCCGTTCAAGCCAAATTTGATAGTGGGTACAAATCCGCCTATCTGGCAACGAAAGATGCCATGTCGGATGTGACGATGGCTGTTATCTCGTGTACCTGCGTGTTTATGGCTGTGTTTATTCCGGTGACTTTCATGGGAGGTACTTCCGGTATATTCTATACCCAGTTCGGTATTACCATGGCTACGTCCGTAGGTTTGTCCATGATATGTGCATTGACCTTGTGTCCGGCTCTTTGTGCCATGTTGATGCGTCCTTCAGACGGTACGAAAAGTGCCAAGAGCATTAACGGACGTGTCAGAGCTGCCTATAATGTATCTTACAATGCCTTGCTCGGCAAATATAAGAAGGGTGTGATGTTTGCCATCAATCACCGTTGGATGGTATGGACAGCATTTGTTATTTCGTTGGTATTGCTGGTTATCTTCATGAAGACAACCAAAACCGGATTGGTGCCGCAGGAAGACCAAGGAACTTTGATGGTCAATGTCAGTACATCGCCAGGTAATACGTTGGGTGAGACCAATGAAGTGATGGATAAAGTCAAGAATATTTTGAAGGATGTGCCAGAAGTGGAACATTATAGCACTGTTTCCGGTTATGGTATGATATCTGGTCAAGGAACATCTTATGGTAACCTTATTGTACGTTTGAAGCCATGGGACGAGCGTAAAGGTAAGGAACATACAGCGAATGCCGTTATGGCTCGACTCAATGCCCAGTTTGCCCAAATCAAGGAAGCACAAATCTTCTGCTTCCAACCAGGTATGATTCCGGGCTATGGTATGGGTAACTCTGTGGAATTGTATGTGCAAGATAAAACCGGTGGTGATAATGAGGTATTCTATAATCAAACCATGCAGTTTATCAATGCCTTGAACCAGCGTCCTGAAGTAGCGATGGCTTATACTTCCTATGCGATTAACTTCCCTCAGGTAGCTGTGGATGTAGATGCGGCCAAATGTAAGAGGGCTGGTATTTCTCCATCAGACGTGTTGAGTGTATTGGGCAGTTATTGTGGTGGCTCTTATGTATCCAATTTCAACCAATACGGTAAGGTATATCGTGTGATGATGCAAGCTTCTCCTGAATATCGTTTGAATCAGGCTTCACTTGACAATATGTTTATCAGGAACGGTTCGGAAATGGCTCCTCTTAGCCAGTTTGTTACATTACGGAATGTGCTCGGAGCTGAGGTGTCAAAACGTTTCAACCTATATAGTTCCATTACGGTGAACGTGAACGGTAAGGATGGATATTCCACCGGTGAGGTTCAGAATGCCATTCAGGAAGTGGCCTCTCAGGTTCTGCCTACGGGCTATGGATATGAATATGGCGGTATGGCTCGTGAAGAGGCTCAGAGCGGTGGTGCAAAGACCATTTTCGTATATTCGATTTGCGTGGTGCTTATTTTCCTTATCCTATCTTGTCTGTATGAAAGTTTCCTTGTGCCGTTGGCCGTTATTTTCTCCGTGCCGTTTGGTATTATGGGTAGCTTCCTATTTGCGAAACTGTTTGGTTTGGAAAACAACATTTATTTGCAGACGGGTGTGATTATGTTGATTGGTCTGTTGGCCAAAACGGCAATTCTTATCACCGAGTATGCGCTTGAAAGAAGAAGAAAAGGAATGGGTATTGTAGCAGCTGCCTATTCAGCAGCCCAAACACGTCTGCGCCCAATTCTTATGACTGTGCTTACCATGATTTTCGGTATGATACCTCTTATGTTCTCAACGGGTGCCGGTGCCAACGGTAACAGTTCGCTGGGTACAGGTGTAGTTGGTGGTATGATTATCGGAACATTGGCTCTTCTGTTTGTTGTGCCTGTATTCTTTATTGTCTTCGAATATTTGCAGGAGAAGATAAGAAAACCGTTGCATAAAGAGGCCGATTTGCAGGTGGAAATCGAGAATGAAAGAAACATGCAGGAAAAAAGTGCCTTTAATAACTAATTAAGACATGTTTGAGAATATGAAAAAACTAATTATAGCTTTCACCTTGCTTTCCATGGCAAGTTGTGGAATATACAATAAGTATCAGCCGGTTGAGGAAGTTCCTGAAAACCTCTATGGTGAAGAATATAATTCAACCGACTCGACCAATTTTGCCGATATGAACTGGCGTGATATTTTTACGGATGTTCATTTGCAGGCATTGATAGACTCGGCGCTTGCGCATAATACAGATTATCTGACGGCCCAATGGAGAATTAAGGAAGCAGAGGCAACGCTGTTGGCTGCAAAACTGGCATACGTGCCCTCTTTCTCGCTCGAGCCACAGATTACTTTGTCATCGACGGGTGGAGAAACCCCTTCCTATACTTACCAGATACCTTTGGCTGCCAGTTGGGAAGTGGATATTTTCGGTCGGTTACACAATGCAAAAAAACAGGCCAAGGCCTTGTATGTGCAAAGTTTGGACTATCAGCAGGCTGTACGTACGGAGCTGATTGCTAATGTAGCCAATACATACTATACCTTGCTGATGCTTGACGAGCAGTTGGCGTTGGCAAAAGAGACTGCAACGGCATGGGAGGAGACGGTTGGAGCTGCACGTGCATTGATGAATGCAGGTCGCTACAATGAGGCCGGCGTAGCCCAAATGGAAGCTACCTATTATAGTGTACAAACAACCGTATTGGAGTTGGAAGACCAAATCAGACAGACAGAAAATTCTCTGTCTATGATTTTGGCGCAAACACCTAGAACATACGAAAGAGGTTCGCTCGAAGAGCAGGTGATGCCTGAAGAACTCGCATTGGGTGTGCCTGTGCAGATATTGGCTAACCGCCCAGATGTACGCTCGGCAGAACGAACATTGGAGGCAGCATTCTACAATACCAATCTGGCACGTTCGAATTTTTATCCTTCCATCACCTTGTCAGGAAGTGTGGGATGGGCTAATGCAACCGGTGTAATCACCAATCCGATGCAATTTGTGGCCAACGCTTTAGGTTCATTGGTTATGCCTCTTTTCAACAGAGGCAAGAATCTGTCGCAATTGAGAATTGCCAAGGCACAGCAGGAAGAGGCAAAGTTGGCTTTCACCCAGACACTTATCAATGCGGGTAATGAGGTTAACAGTGCCATGTCTACTTATCAGCTATGCAAGGACAAAACCCAAATGTATGAAAATCAGGTGAAAGCATTGGATAAGGCTTTGCAGAGTACCTCTTTGCTGATGGAACATGGAACCAGTACTTATTTGGAAGTGCTTACTGCCCGTCAGTCTTTGTTGGATGCGCAATTGTCCCAAGTAGCCAATCGCTTTGCAGAGTTGCAGAGTGTGGTGACTTTATATAAAGCATTGGGAGGAGGACGTGTTGAATAATAGCAGAGAAATGAAGTTTTTTCTATTTACTATTGTGTTATCATTTTCTCATGAGTTTGAGATATTGTTTCTTTGACTAAACAAGACGTTATTCTCCTAAATTAGTGTAGTGTTTGTGTGGGTGTGTCAGATGTGAATCTGGCACACCTTTGTTTTGGCCATAAATGTGGCTAAATACCGAAAGGTTCTGCTTGACTATTACGCATTATAAAAGGGATTTGTCTTTGTGGACAAATCCCTTTTATGTAAAATGTTCTATGGATTTTGATTCTTGACTGTTATGCTTCTCCACCGCCAAATCCCATTGGCGCTACAGGACCTTTGTCGTGGATATTGATTTTTCCATTCATTTGCTCGTATTTGGCAATGTTGTCCTGAAGTGTGAGCATCAGGCGTTTGGCATGTTCCGGTGTCATGATGATGCGTGACTTTACTGTTCCTTTCGGTTTCCCGGGCATGATTCTAATAAAATCAAGAATATATTCCGATGTAGAGTGAGATATCAGCACTAAATTTGAATAGATGCCTTCAGATACGTCTGCCGGCAATTCAATGTTGAATTGATTTTCTTTTTTCTCTTCCATGATCGTAAATTTTTAGGTTCGTAATTATTTTCTTAAAGCTTGTAGTATATCATCCTTTATATCGTCCAGATGCTCCAAACCAACTGAGAGGCGCAACATATCGGGATATACGCCGGCTGCTTTTTGTGCCTCTTCACTCATTTGGCGGTGAGTGGTACTTGCCGGGTGGGTAATCAGCGTACGTACATCGCCAATATTGGTAAGATGGCTAATCAACTCCAGCCCTTCCACAAAGTGAACAGTTTCTTCCAATCCTCCTTTCATGCGGAAGGTCAGCACTGCTCCATAGCCATTGTGCAGGTATTTGGTGGCCAAGTCATGGTAAGGATGGTCGGGTAGGCCGAGATAGCTTACGGACTTGATTTCCGGCAGCGTACGGAGCCATTCCGCCAGGAGCATGGCATTGTCACACATTTTCTGCACTCTGATAGAGAGCGTTTCCAGGCCTTGAAGCATCTGCCAGGCATTGAACGGGCTCAGACAGGGGCCAAAGTCACGCAGACTTTCGGCTACACAGCGCATGGCAAAGGCCGATTTACCAAATTTTTCAGCGAAAACCAGTCCGTGATAGCCTTCTGATGGTTCAGAAAACAAGGGAAACTTACCATTTTTCCAGTTATAGCTTCCGCCGTCAATAATGATACCTCCCATTACAGTTCCATGTCCTCCAATCCATTTGGTGGCCGATTCTACAACAATGTCGGCGCCCAGTTTGATAGGTTGGCACAGATATCCGCCACAACCAAATGTGTTGTCAACAATCAGAGGAATATCGTAGCGGTGGGCCAGTTCTGCCAGACGTTCGAAATCCGGAATGTTGAAATAGGGATTGCCTATATTTTCAACGTAGATGGCCTTTGTCTTCTCATCTATCAGTTTTTCCAGGTCTTCCGCCTTGTCGCTGTCGGCTTTCCTCATTTCAATTCCCAGACGTTGGAAGGAAACGAAAAACTGGTTATATGTACCGCCGTAGAGGTAGGGCGATACAACGGCATTGTCACCCGCCTGTAGTAGGCTCAGCATGGTGATGAATTCTGCCGATTGTCCGGATGAAACGGCTACGGCAGCAACGCCTCCTTCCAGAGCCGCCATGCGTTGTTCAAATATGCTGACGGTCGGATTGTTCAAGCGTGAATAGATGTAGGGGGCATGGCCTTCCTTAAAATCCAGGTTGAACAAATCGGCTCCATGTTCAGCACTGTCAAATACGAATGCTGTTGTCGGGTAGATGGGAGCCACCCGTGAATTGGTCTTGTCGGGAATATATCCGGCATGTACCTGTAATGTCTCAAAATGCAAATCTTTTTTCATACCTTAATTTATAAAAGAGGTGTTTTTGCCTTCTCTACCAGAACCACCTCTTTATAGCGGGTTCCGGTCCGGCGTTCCACCTGTTTCCTGTGCCGGAAACGCCTTTCCGACACAGGTTTGTTGTTAGCTCACTACCTGAATTATTTCAATACTTCAATGGCACGTTTCAGGCGTGCAATTGTTTCGTCTTTTCCAATCACACTGGTAATGTCAAACATGTGAGGGCCTTTGGAAATGCCAACAATGGCAAGTCGGAATGCATTCATGACAGCTCCCATACCCAAGTTGTTGTCTTGAATCCATTGCAGTACTATTTTCTCCGTGTTTTCCAGTGAGAAGTCATCAATACCTTCCAGTACTCCGATAAGCATCTTCATGTGTTGTGCAGAGTCGGCTTTCCAGCGTTTCTGGACTGTTTTTTCATCATAAGTTGTAGGTGCGACGAAGAAGAACGAACACTGATCCCACAGTTCGGTGATAAAATTGACCCGCTCTTTGGTATATCCCATGACTGTAGCTACCATTTTGGAATCGGCTGTGATGCCATGTTCCTTCAATATGGGTTGGAACAATTCAGCCAGTTCCTCGTTGGATTTGGCACGCAGGTATTGGTGGTTGAACCATTTACCTTTTTCGTAGTCAAATTTCGCGCCGCTTTTGCTTACGCGTTCCAGCGAGAAATCTTTGATAAGTTCTTCCATGGAATATATTTCCTTGTCAGAACCGGCATGCCATCCGAGCAATGCCAGGAAATTGACGACTGCTTCCGGGAAGTAGCCGGCTTCGCGGTATCCGCTGGAAATAGCTCCGCTTTTGGGGTCATGCCATTCAAGCGGGAAAACCGGGAAACCGAGGCGGTCGCCATCACGTTTGCTCAGCTTGCCGTTACCATCGGGTTTGAGGAGTAGGGGAAGGTGTGCAAAACGTGGCATTTTGTCTTCCCAACCGAGGGCACGATAAAGCAGTACGTGCAAAGGTGCGGATGGCAACCATTCCTCACCGCGAATCACATGGCTAATTTCCATCAGATAATCATCTACCACGTTGGCCAGGTGATAGGTGGGAAGTTCATCGGCCGATTTATAGAGCACTTTGTCGTCCAGAATGCTGGAGTTGATGACCACCTCACCGCGGATGAGGTCATTGACCATAACATCCTCGTTGGGTTCGATTTTGATACGTACTACGTATTGGTGGCCGCTTTCCATCAATTGCTTCACCTCTTCTGCGGGCATGCAGAGTGAGTTGCGCATTTGCATACGTGTAGAAGCGTCGTATTGGAAATTCTTGATTTCCGCACGTTTCTGTTCGAGCTCTTCCGGTGTATCAAATGCGATATATGCTTTGCCTGCATCAAGAAGCTGTTTTACGTATTGCTTGTAAATTTCTTTCCGTTCACTTTGTCTGTAGGGAGCGTGGCTTCCACCAATGCCGACACCTTCATCGGCTTTTATGCCCAACCAATTGAGCGCTTCGATAATATAGTCTTCCGCTCCTGGCACAAAACGGTTGCTGTCGGTGTCTTCAATTCTCAACAGGAAATCCCCTCCATGTTGTTTGGCAAACAGGTAATTGTATAATGCTGTTCTTACCCCACCGATATGTAGTGGTCCGGTAGGGCTGGGTGCGAATCGCACACGTACTTTTCTTTCCATATTCTGTTTTTTCTAATCTTCTTTATGCAAAGGTACAATTATCAAGTCAATATGACAATATTATACCAAATAAAAAGAGACGGTGTGTCATAATATGCAATCTGCTTCGTTGCTATCAGGATTCAGGCTCGGTCATTTACGCCAGTAAACTCCCAGCGCCTTCACCTTCAGCACCTTGCATCTTACATATTCTGACATACCTTAAAGGGGTTGTGCCAAAATGATTCAATTTGACACAACCCCTCTATCGTTATGGAATGTAATTTCTTATTCCTGGTTCAATGTTACACGTTTAAAGCCGATAGTTGTAATACCTTTTGCTTTCAGCAGGTCTTTGATAGGAGTTTTGTTGTCCATAATATATGTTTGTTCCAACAGGGTAGATTCCTGGAAGAATTTGTTCAAGCGTCCTTGAGCAATTTTGTCAAGCATATTTTCTGGTTTTCCTTCCTGACGGGCTTTGTCGCGTCCGATTTCCAATTCTGTTTCAATAACTTTAGCAGGAACTGAATCGCGGTCCAATGAAATAGGGTTCATTGCGGCAACTTGCATTGCAACGCCGTGGATAGTTTCATAGTCAGCGTTTTCTTCTTTGAAGGCAACGATAGTGGCCAATTTGTTACCCGGGTGGATATAGGCTGTAGTTGTACCTCCTTCGAGGAATTCGTAGTAGTCCAACTCCATTTTTTCTCCCGTGATACCAGAGCGGTCAGTAACCAAATCGCTGATGGTTCTGCCATCGATGGTCAAGGCTTTCAGCTCATCGAGTGATTTAGGTTTGTTGGCCATAGCAGCGTTAAGGATGCTTTGTGTCAAAGCGATGAAGTCTTGGTTTTTTGCAACGAAGTCAGTTTCGCATTTGAGAGCCAAAACAGCGGCAAATCCGTTTTCAGCTTTTGCAAGTACGCAACCTTCTGCTGCCTCGCGGTCACTACGTTTTGCAGCAACTGCTTTTCCTTTTTTACGTATAATTTCTATTGCTTTTTCAAAATCGCCGTTGGCTTCGGTAAGAGCATTTTTGCAATCCATCATGCCCGCACCGGTCATGCCGCGCAATTTTGAGATTTCAGCCATTGTAACTGCCATAATCTTATTCTTTTTGTAGGATTAGTTTGATTATTCTTCAGAATCTTTAGAAGCATATTTTTCTGCCACGCGTGCGTTCATAGCTTCGTCATCTTCCTTTTGAGTGCGTGATTTGCGAACGCGTGTTTTGCGTTCTTTTACTTCTGTTGTTTGTTCAGCAGCAGCTTCAGCATCGGCTTTTTCAATTTTTCTTTCTTCCAAGCCTTCTTTCATTGCTTCTACCATAGCGCTGAGGATAACGTCTATTGATTTGGTTGCGTCATCGTTAGCTGGGATTACATAGTCAATCAAAGATGGATCAGAGTTGGTGTCAACGATACCGAACACTGGGATACCCAAGCGTTGTGCTTCACGTACAGCAATGTGTTCTTTCATTACGTCAACTACGAACAATGCAGCCGGAAGACGAACCATGTCAGCGATAGAACCCAGGTTCTTTTCCAGTTTTTCGCGTTGGCGGGAAATTTGAAGTTTTTCGCGTTTTGAAATATTATCGAAAGTGCCGTCTTCGGTCATTTTATCGATATTGGCCATTTTCTTGACTGCCTTACGGATAGTAGGGAAGTTAGTCAACATACCACCGGCCCAGCGTTCTGTAATATAAGGCATTCCTACTTCTTTTGCTTTTTCGGCAACAATGTCTTTTGCTTGTTTTTTTGTAGCAACGAAGAGAACCTTACGTCCTGATTTTACGATGTTTTTCAGCGCAGCAGCAGCTTCGTCGATTTTTACAACCGTTTTGTTGAGGTCGATGATGTGGATACCATTGCGTTCCATAAAGATATATGGAGCCATGGCTGGATTCCATTTACGTTTGAGGTGTCCGAAGTGGCAACCTGCTTCCAATAATTGTTCAAAATTTGTTCTTGGCATTTTTTCTTATTTTAAGTGTTTACATTCTGTTAATTCAGCCACACAGTAGTTCGTCATGAAGTCTGCATGGTTTAGATACTAAACTTATTCTCTTTGATAAAGCAACAGAACTTCCGCAGACCCAAAGAGGTAGCGGAAGTTGTTTGTTATCATTAACGTTTGGAGAATTGGAAACGTTTGCGTGCTTTTGGACGACCTGGTTTTTTACGTTCTACTTCACGTGGGTCACGTGTCAGGAATCCTTCAGCTTTCAACGCTGGTTTGTCTTCTGCATTGATTTTCACCAAGGCACGTGCGATAGCCAAGCGCAATGCTTCTGCTTGTCCTTTGAAACCACCACCACGAAGGTTTACTTTGATGTCATATTTTTCAACAACGTTCAAAGTGTTCAGTGGTTGTTTAACGATATATTGAAGAATCGATGATGGAAAATAAACTTCCAAATTACGTTTGTTGATAGTGATTTTACCACTTCCTTCGTTAACGAAAACACGGGCTACAGCCGCTTTTCTTCTTCCTAAGGCATGTATTTGTTCCATGTGCTTTCTATTAATTTAATGCGTTGATGTCAATAACTTTTGGTTGTTGTGCCTGCTTGTTGTGTTCTGCACCGGCAAACACATATAAGTTGTCGAGCAAACGGTTGCTCAGACGGTTTTTAGGCAACATGCCTTTTACCACTTTCTTGATGAGGCGTTCAGGAGATTTTGCCATCAAGTCGGCTGGGGTATATTCGCGTTGTCCGCCAGGATAACCTGTATAGCGAAGGTAGATGTGATCTGTCCATTTCTTTCCTGTCAGACGAACTTTGTCTGCATTGATAATGATTACATTGTCACCGCAGTCCACGTGTGGAGTGAAACTCGGTTTGTATTTGCCGCGAAGTAATTTAGCTACGCGTGTGCAGAGACGACCTACTACCATATCTGTAGCGTCTACTACAACCCATTCTTTTTGTGCCGTCGCTTTGTTAACTGAGACGGTTTTGT
Source organism: Candidatus Gallipaludibacter merdavium (assembly GCA_017694875.1). GTDB lineage: Bacteria > Bacteroidota > Bacteroidia > Bacteroidales > Paludibacteraceae > Gallipaludibacter > Gallipaludibacter merdavium. The sequence goes on along the minus strand of JADIMG010000036.1, from coordinate 9,740 downwards.
AACTTAAAGTGTCCACTTTATTAAAACGTTTTTATTGTTAGATAATAAACTTCGGTATCAAGCCCTGCTTGGATTGAATGAGGCTAATCGGAACAAATCCAGGCATTTATGTTTGAAACTTCAGTGTTAATAAACTTGGATAATAACGGACTGCAAAGATACGCTTTTTCTTTTTATTCTACAAATAGTTGAAACTCTTTTTTTTGCTGTACATCAGAAAAATATCCCTGTTTTTTTGTTGATGGGTGTTTAAGGGGTTTCTGTTGAAATGGTGGAGGGGAAGGATTTTGTTTTGTTGGGTACGAAAGTTGTGAAATGCAGTGTTCTTGCGTGCATAATTGTTTTTTTGAAAAAATAGTGGATTATTTTTTGCTGGTATCAAGTTTTCTTGTACCTTTGCAGCCGCAATTGAATCATTGCCCTATTGTGTAATGGTAGCACTACAGATTCTGGTTCTGTCTGTCTGGGTTCGAATCCTAGTGGGGCAACAAAAAAGGATGTTTACCTTATGGTGGACATCCTTTTTTGTATCTGTTTTTTTATGATGTATGTACTTATTGTTGTGTACAAATGAGTGCGGTAACAGGGAAATGGTCAGAGGGGAAGCGGACGTCGTAGCTTGTCTTGAGTGAGTCGGCTTCGTTGACAGACCAGTAGCAGTCTGTAAGAATGCCATAGCGTTTTACGCTAAAGTCATCGGATACAAATATATGGTCAATCTGGTCTTTGGTGAACCGTCGTGTGTCAAATGCGTTGAATGTTCCGTTGTTGGTGTATTTGATTTCAGCCAGGTTGTAGGCGTCCTTTACCATTCCACTTTCGGCTATTGTTTTGTAGGATGGATGATGTTGGTTGACATTGAAATCACCGGTCAGTATATAGGGGCAGCCATGGCTGAGCTCTTTGATTTTTTCCATTACCAGATAGGCCCCTTCAATCCGTGCTTCCACTCCTACATGGTCCATGTGGGTATTGAATACCAAAAATTCTTGGCCAGAGCCTTTTTCCTTGAAACGTCCCCATGTACAGATACGGATACAGGCGGCGTCCCAGCCGAGACTGGGCGTTTCGGGAGTGAGTGAGAGCCAGAAATTGCCGCTTTCAAGTGCTTCTATGCGTTGGGTGTTGTACAAGATGGCGCAGTATTCACCTTTTTGTTTGCCGTCATCACGTGCAACTCCGATATAGTCGTATGTCTCCAAGCCCGATTTAAGGTCTTCCAATTGATGATAGAGACCTTCCTGTGTGCCGATAATGTCCCAACCGTTGTACAAAATCAGTTGTGTGACATAGGGGCAGCGTTTGTCCCAGCCGTTACCCATTAGGGAGTCGTAGGCGTTGGCATTTCTTATATTATAGGTGGCTACATTCAATACTAATGGGTCCGTGCTGCAAGAGAACAGGAAAAAGGCTAGTAGTGAGATGAGATAGGATGTTATATATTTTTTCATTGTGATAAATTTTGATTAGCAAAGATAGTGCAAGGTGGTTGAACTCCAAAATTAGGGGCAATCGGCCGGAATTTGTTTGTGTGATTTGTTCAATGGAATGGTGTTGTGGGGAAAAATCTTTATATAAGATAGTCTGCGGTTCGGGATTGCCAAATTACAAAACTTTGTTTTGCATTTGTCACTCCTCTCACCTTGCGTTGTCTTTGAATAAGATAGGCTGCGGTTCGGCATAGTCAAATTACAAAACTTTGTTTTGCATTTGTCACTCCTCTCACCTTGCGTTATCTTTGAATAAGATAGGCTGCGGTTCGGTATAGTCAAATTGTAAAACATCGTTTTCCATTTAGTAACTGAATTTGGGCGGCGCCTCACCAAAACTCAAGCAAGCTTGGTGTTGGATTCGGCTTGCACCAAATTTGCCTCTGCACTCACCTTGCACTATCTTTGCCAGGTGGAAAGGAAAGAACGACATATTAGAGGGCGGTTTGCCCCATCGCCGACGGGGAGAATGCACTTGGGCAATGTGTATTGTGCACTTCTTTCGTGGCTGGCAGCTAAAAATGAGGGTGGGGAATGGATTCTCCGCATTGAGGATCTGGACCCGCAGCGCAGCCGTATGGAATATGCGGAGCAAATCGAACAGGATTTGAAGTGGCTGGGTCTGGAATGGGATGAAGGTGGAAGTTCCGGTGGACCTTATAGTCCTTATTATCAAAGTCAACGGAAGGAAATATATGACTATTATTTCCGACAACTCCAGCAACAGCAGACCGTCTATCCTTGTTATTGTACGCGCGCGGACATATTGGCCGCAACACAGGCTCCTCATTTGGGCGAGCCTACCTTGGCATATCCCGGAACGTGCCGGAATCTTACGGATGAAGAACGTCATGGGAAATCGCTTGTCAAGCAACCCTCCTATCGTTTGAAGGTACCAAGCGAAACGGTTACTTTTGAAGATGGGCATTACGGACCATGTCGTACCAATCTGGCGCAAACATGCGGCGATTTCATTGTTCGTCGGGCAGATGGGGTGTTTGCCTACCAACTGGCAGTAGTGGTGGATGATATGCTGATGCATATCAATCAAGTGGTCAGAGGGCGCGATTTGCTGTCTTCCACTCCGCAGCAGATTTATCTATATGAGCTTTTTAATTCCTCTGTACCAATGTTTTATCATGTCCCTTTGTTGATGTCATCCGAAGGGTTACGTTTATGCAAACGCGACAAGAGTATGGATATGGGAGAATTAAAAAAACTGTATACAAAGCCAGAACAGTTATTGGGATTGATAGGAGCTGTGTGTGGCATTATTGACCGACAGGAAGAGGTGACGGCATCAGAGTTATTAAAGGAATTTTCGTGGTCAAAGCTTGTAAAGCATGATATAAATGCCTATTCCTTTGCAAAGTTTTAGAAAAATATTATCTTTGCACTCGGAAGATGTCTATAAGGGGGGGAACGCTTTTATAGTATACTTCCGTTTTTTATTTCTTTAACTCTTAAAAAATAGTGTGCCGTGGGAAAACTTAACGCAGTATTACTCATTTTTACTGGAGGGACAATCAGTATGGCTGAAGACCCGGAAACGGGTGCATTGCGGCCTATCGATTTTCAGCGCTTGCAGGAATATATGCCCGAAATCAGAACGACAGGTATAAGAGTAGATTGCTATCCTTTCGATCCGTTTATCGATTCGTCAGATGTTCACCCACCGTTTTGGTGCAAATTGGCACAGACCATTTATGACAACTACAACAATTATGATGGTTTCGTCGTGTTGCATGGCACTGATACTATGTCGTTCTCCGCTTCAGCATTGAGTTTCATGTTGGACAATTTGAGCAAGCCTGTGATATTTACTGGTTCCCAGTTGCCGGTCGGCATGATGCGTTCAGATGCAAAAGAAAACCTTTTGACGGCCATTGAAATTGCCGTAGCGGAATATAATGGGAAACCGCGTGTGCCGGAGGTGTGTGTATTTTTTGAGGATACACTCTTTAGAGGCAATCGTACGACCAAAAAGAATACGGAACATTTCAGTGCATTTGCTTCCTATAATTATCCTCCTTTGGCCAAGGCGGGAGTACACATTAAGTTCTTCCCTTCAGCCATCCATTATCCGGAGGAAGACAAGCCTTTGAAGTTGCATACGGTAGTGGACCAGAATGTGGCTATCTTGAAACTCTTTCCCGGCATTACGGAACATACGGTCAACTCGATTCTGAATATACCTAATTTGCGGGCTGTGGTGCTTGAAACGTTCGGTTCCGGCAATGCTCCCCGTAGGATATGGTTCTATAAAGCACTGAAGAGTGCCACAGAGCGCGGAATCATCATTGTCAATAAGACCCAGTGCAGTAGCGGTTCTGTTGAAATGGGTCGCTATGAAACCAGTCTGAATCTGCTGAGTGCAGGGGTTATAAGTGGCTATGACATTACAATAGAGGCAATTGTGACCAAGCTGATGTATTTGCTGGGTGAATATGGCGACAATGTGGACAAGGTCAAAGAACTTCTCAGTACGAATATTTGTGGGGAGATGACCATCGAATAATTTGATACCTTAATTTTTGACATATCTAAAAGGGGCTGTTTCCAAATGATGACATGGGATGCAGCCCTTTCTGTATCTCATGGGGCTATGCTTATATAGAGTTTTGTGTTTGGTGCAGTTGTGCCAGGTATTCCTGTTCCGTTTGTCCCGGTGTAGCGATAAGGGTGGCTTTGTGTAGCAGGTGGAGGGCATCCAGGTCCATGATGCTGGAATAGCCCGAGCGGCAGATGATTTTTTTACAACCTACCAGATAAGGCAGCAGTTCGTGGTCTTCCATGTGGCTGACAATATGGATATTGTCCGATATGGTAGGGTGAGGTTGCTCTCCGATGCGTCCTTCCAGGACAAGTACTTTTTCCTTTTTGTGGGCATATGTTTGCAAGACTTGTTGTTCCAGTAGGGTTCTGTGGGGTTCAAGTCCGGAGATGATGGCCACCACGTCATAGGTGCAGTTGGGTTGAATGGAAGGTGCATGCATGAACCGTGAGAGTGGTCCGATAAAGCGTGCATTATGCGGGAGCGGGTATTTGTGTGACAAATCACCGCTCAGATTGGGCGTGCCGGGATAGTCGGGAATCAGACAGTAATTGTATTTGTCGATAAAGAACCGGTGAAGCCGGTAGCCCCATTTTTCGGCAAAGGTCAGTCCTTGAGGCATTTTGACCATGATTTGGTGTGTGATGTAGGCTGTACGTGTCAATGACGTGTAGAGTCCAAAACGGTTGTCTGAGATGACAAGATCAAAATGATGCCGTCGGACTATTTCTTCTATCCATTTATGGTCCTTGCGAATAAAGCGAAAAAGGGTAGGGAGCTGTCTGAACATGCTGCCGATTTGTGAATTGCCTTTGCTGTATTGCAAATGCAGCTGCGGAGCCTCCTTGTAAGGAAGTTCGGGAAAGTACATACATAAATAGCGGAGAGACATGCCGTCTCCCGCTATTGTTACATCGTGCTTGCGTGCTACCAGCGTCTGTATGACCGGAACACAGCGGCTGGCATGTCCCAATCCCCAATTGAGCGGTGCAACAAGTATTTTCATAAATTATCCGGCAACTGATACGGTGAAGCCGGCATTTCTTGCTTTGTCGGCAATTTGTTCCAATTCTTCCTTGCCTATTTTTTCCAGTGTCTTGACTGGGGTAGCTCTGTCGATGGCATAAATCATGACCTGTTTGGGTTGAATGGTTTTCAATGCATTGACCCAGGCATCCACTTCTTGCGGAGTTGTGTTGTCAATGGTTTTGCCATCGTGTTCGCCACGCAGGAAGATGGTTTGTACAATCAGGTCGCCTTTGAAAGAGCATAAGCGTTCCGTGAGCCATTCCACCGAATAGTTTTCATTGACCGGTTGGTCAATCAGTTTCATGGTTGCATTGAAAGCCGAGTCGAACTTGAGGATACGGTTGTCTGCCTTCATGAGTCCTCTGACTACCGAGTCCTTGCCCAATTGTGTGGAGTTGCTCAACACGCTGATTTTTGCGCTGGGGAAATATTGGTCACGCAGCTGGCAGGTATCCTCGATTATTCCCTCGAATTCAGGGTGCATAGTCGGTTCGCCGTTGCCGGAAAAAGTGAACACATCGGGAGTAATACCTTGTTTGTGCAGCTCTTCCAGTTTGATTTGGAGTGCATGCGCCACATCCTCCCGTTTAGGCAGTGTGTATTTACCTTGCGTGTTGAAACCGCATTCGCAATAGACACAGTTGAACGAGCAGATTTTTCCGTTGAGCGGCATCAGGTTAATGCCTAAGGAACATCCCAGCCTGCGGCTGTGTATGGGTCCATATACAATTTCAGAGAATAACATAATGAACTACAAATATAAAGATGGTAGAATGCCCAACTGTTTCAGGATGACAAAGGGCGGCTTTTGACCACCCTTTGTTTCTGTATCTGTCAGGTTGTTATTACCAAGCAAAAAGTGGATATTGTTTCATCATTTTATTGACTTCGGAACGAACGGCAGTGATTACCTGGTCGTTGTCAGGTGAAGTCAATACACGGTCAATCAATTCTACGATGACCGGCATGGAATCTTCCTTCAAGCCACGGGTTGTGATGGCCGGTGTACCGAAACGCAAGCCGGAGGTTTGGAACGGAGAACGAGAGTCAAACGGCACCATGTTCTTGTTGGTTGTGATATCGGCAGCCACCAAAGCCTTTTCGGCAGCTTTACCTGTCAAATCAGGGAATTTGGTGCGGAGGTCAACCAACATACAGTGGTTGTCAGTACCGCCGGAAATGATTTTGTATCCTTTGTCCACAAAAGCCTGAGCCATAACGGCAGCATTGGCTTTTACCTGTTGTTGGTAGAGTTTGTATTCCGGTTGGAGGGCTTCACCGAATGCAACTGCTTTGGCTGCAATGACATGTTCAAGCGGTCCGCCTTGTACACCTGGGAATACGGCAGAATCGAGGATAGCCGACATCATCTTGATTTCACCCTTAGGAGTTGTTTTGCCCCATGGGTTAGGGAAGTCTTCGCCCATCATGATGACACCACCACGCGGTCCTCTTAATGTTTTGTGTGTGGTAGAAGTAACGATATGGGCGTATTTTACCGGATTGTCCAGCAAACCGGCAGCGATAAGACCGGCAGGGTGAGCCATATCGACCATAAAGATAGCTCCGATTTTGTCGGCAACGGCACGGATGCGTGCATAGTCCCATTCACGGCTGTAGGCAGAAGCACCGGCAATGATGAGTTTCGGATGTTCGCGCAAAGCCACTTCTTCCAATTGATCGTAGTCCACTCTTCCCGTGTCTTCCTTTACATTGTATTCCAATGCGTGGAACATGATACCGGAGAAATTGACGGGTGAACCGTGTGACAAGTGTCCACCATGGGAGAGGTTAAGACCCAGGAATTTGTCGCCGGCCTTCAGACAAGCCATAAACACAGCCATATTGGCTTGTGCACCTGAGTGTGGTTGAACATTTGCCCATGCGGCACCATATATTTCTTTCAGACGAGCAATAGCCAGGTTTTCCGATTCGTCCACTACCTCGCAGCCACCGTAGTAACGTTTTCCAGGGTAGCCTTCAGCGTATTTGTTGGTAAGAACGGAGCCCATGGCTTCCATCACTTGATCACTTACAAAGTTTTCAGAGGCGATTAACTCGATACCTTTCATCTGACGTTCTTTTTCACGTCTGATAATTTCAAAGATCTGATTGTCTCTTGTCATAACTGTACTGATAATAAAAAGTTTTTGTATGGTTAATTAGATTAAGTTATTTCTTTTTTCTGACACTCCATCCGAATCTGCCTATCTGGTCGCCCAGTTTGTAATAGTGTCCGTGTACATAGGCCATCAGGTGGGCTTTGTCCAGTTCAAATGCACCCGTTTCGGGGTTGATGTATTGCTCGTCGGCTTGCACATTGGCCACTTCGGCAATGAACATGTCGTGTGAGCCAAGGGGAATGATTTGTTTCACCTTGCATTCGATATTGACTGGTGATTCGACGATGATGGGTGCTTTGACAACGCTTGCTTTTCCTGCCGTCAGTCCCATTTCGGCAAATTTGTTGCAGTCTTTTCCACTTTTCACTCCACACCAGTCGGTTGCTTTGGCCAGTGCCTCTGTGGTAAGGTTGATAACAAACTCTCCCGTACGTTTGATGATAGGGTAGGAATGTCGTTCCGGACGTATTGATATATAGCACATGGCCGGGTCGCTGCAAATGGTTCCCACCCATGCCACGGTGAGAATATTGTATTCGCTTTCCGTTTCGCCGCATGATACCATTACAGCGGGAAGCGGATAAATCATGGTGCCCGGTCTCCAGTTTTGCTTCATAATCAGTTGATTTTAATGTTGTTTTGTTCCACTTCCTTTTCACAGTAATGGCAGCGTAGGCGTATGCCGTCCTTGTATGTTATGACATGGAAGCGTGTGGTCACCGGTTGGTTGTTGGTAATGCACTTGGGGTTGGGGCAATGTACAATTCCGTTGATTTCTTCCGGCAGAGTGATATTGCGTTTTTCCACGACTTCATAGTTGCGGATGATATTTATTTTAGCATGTGGGGCAATCAATGCGATTTTGTTGGCTTCGCTTTCGTCGAGGAAGCGGTCGGAAATCTTGATGATGCCTTTGCTGCCCATTTTCTGGCTGTCCAGATTGTTGCCGATGGTGATTTGTCCGCTGCAATGTTTCAGGTCGAGAATCTCCACTACTGTAAATAACTGTTCTGCGGGTATATGGTCAATTACTGTGCCGTTGCACAATGCCGCTACTTTCATTTCTTTTTCCATAATAACGCTTCTTATAAATTCAAACCTAATACTTTGGTTAAGATGGCCTGGCGCACATAGAGGCCGTTTTGTGCCTGTTGGAAATAGTAAGCCTTTTCGTTGCTGTCCACATCCATGTCGATTTCGTTGACACGTGGGAGCGGGTGCAATATGCGCAAATTCGGTTTGGTATTGTCGAGCATGGAATTGCGCAGGCAATAGACATCCTTTACGCGTTCATATTCCATCAAATCCTGGAAGCGTTCCCTTTGTACACGGGTCATATACAGGATGTCCGCATCATCGAAATGTCCTTCCAGTTCAGTACTTTCCGTATATTTGATGTTATGTTGACGGCAGAACTGTTTGTATTCTTCCGGCATTTTCAGTTCGTCGGGCGCGATGAAATGGAACGTCGGGTTGAAGTGGTACATGGCGTGGATGAGAGAGTGTACCGTGCGTCCGTATTTCAGGTCGCCCACCATGTAGATGTTCAGGTTGTCCAGTCTTCCTTGTGTCTTGCGAATGGAATATAGGTCGAGCAAGGTTTGCGAGGGGTGTTGGTTGGCTCCGTCTCCCGCATTGACAATCGGTGTCTGGGTGATTTCAGATGCATATCTGGCAGCCCCCTCAATGAAGTGCCTCATAACGATGACGTCGGCATAATTGCTTACGATTTTGATGGTATCGTTGAGGGTTTCCCCTTTAGATGAACTGCTGGTAGCCGCATCGGAAAAACCGATGACGCGTGCCCCCAAACGGTTAGCCGCCGTTTCAAAGCTGAGACGCGTGCGGGTTGACGGCTCAAAAAACAGCGTTGCAACTATTTTACCATCCAAAATTTTCTGATTCGGGTTGGCTTCAAATTTTGCGGCCAGGTCCAGAATCTCCAGAATCTCTTCTTTTCCGTAATCGGAAATTGACACCAAACTGTTACTTTTCATATACCTATTATTTATAAAAAAGCCAATGCACACTCAATCAGCACTGGCTCAAACTCAACTTTTTCTGTTCCCTTGAAAATGTGGATATTATATGTCGTGACATCATCTTCATACGTAGTGGCAAAGGTAACCCTTTTTTTGGTATGTACAATAGACTTTTGTGAGAATAATGTGGATTTGAAGAAAAATTTGAATAAGGTGAGGGGGAAGGGGGCTTTGTCTATCTATTCATAAGATAGGATGGTTCGGATGTACTGCATTTGGAAGAAACCATAGCTGCGCTATGGGATGTTTCTTTGAACCATTTTTGTTGTAAAATAAATTTTGCTTACAAGCGAGCTTGACGCAACTTTCATTTTACAACAATAGTTTTCTTCCAGATTTGTTACATCTCTCGCCTTTTTTTATATTTGATGTAGTTTGATTAAGATTCTTTGAGTATCAAACCATTAAGAAGAACTTGCATGAGAATGGGCAATGGATAAGAAATTGCTAACTTGTTTTATTACACTATATTCCTCATGCTTTTCAAATAACTCTTTTCTAA
>JADIMG010000035.1 GCA_017694875.1 Candidatus Gallipaludibacter merdavium | reverse complement strand
CACCGGAATTAGTCTTCATTTTTGGCATGTTAGTACTTATTATTTTAATTGATAAATGATGTTCGTTATTTTTTGGGGCTCAAAAATAAAAACATTTTCTTACCCTCTAGTTTGGGAAGCTGTTCTACCTTTGCTATGTCTTCCAAATCATTGGCAAAGCGTAATAAGAGCAACTCTCCTTGTTCCTTGAATAATATGGAACGTCCTTTGAAAAATACGTAGGCTTTTACTTTGCAGCCTTCTTTCAAAAAGCCTTGCGCATGTTTCAGTTTAAAGTTATAGTCATGATCGTCGGTTTGAGGACCGAAACGAATTTCCTTGACAATCACTTTCGTCGATTTTGCCTTTTGTTCTTTCTCCCTGCGTTTTTGTTGATAAAGGAATTTCTGATAATCGATTATCTTGCATACAGGGGGATTGGCATTGGGAGAAATCTCCACGAGATCCAATTCCAACTCGTCAGCAAGTCGCATTGCTTCTGCAAAGGGGTATATGCCTTGTTCTACGTTGTCGCCTACCAGGCGAACCTCTTTCAGACCTTTGATTTGGTCATTGATGCGGTTTGGCAACTCTTTGTTATCTCCTTTTTGAATTCCCATTATGAGTCTCGTTTGCGTTGTTTCCCTCTCGTCGAAGTGTTTGTTTTTTATACTAATTTTATGTCTCTATAATTTGGTCGGCAAATATACGACATTATTTTGGATTGCCGATGGTTTTCCGAAAAAAAGTTTTGTTGTTATTCCCTTTGCCTGTCTGTTGCTATTCATTCTTTTGTCCCAACAGCGATTTTACAAATAATTGCTTGTCAAACAGCTGTAGGTCATCCATTCCTTCACCTATGCCAATGTACTTGACCGGTATTTTGAATTGGTCGGAAATGCCAATGACTACGCCTCCTTTAGCTGTACCATCCAATTTTGTAATGGCCAATGCATTTATTTGTGTGGCTTTCGAGAACTGTTTGGCCTGTTCATAAGCGTTTTGTCCGGTAGAACCATCCAGTACCAGCAATATTTCATGTGGTGCGTCGGGTACAATCTTTTGCATCACATTCTTGATTTTGCTGAGTTCATTCATGAGGTTGATTTTATTGTGGAGTCTTCCGGCTGTATCGATAATGACTACGTCCGCTCCATTTGCTTTGGCGGATGACAGTGTATCGTATGCCACAGAGGCTGGATCTGAGCCCATCTTCTGTTTGACAACAGGCACTCCGATGCGTTCACCCCATATTTCCAACTGCTCTATTGCTGCGGCTCTAAACGTGTCTGCGGCTCCCAGATATACTTTTTTACCGGCATTCTTGAATTGGTAAGCTAGTTTGCCGATGGTTGTGGTTTTGCCAACACCATTGACACCGACTACCATGATGACATAGGGCTTGCTGGGTAGTTCTGCTGTAAAATCGTTTATTTGGCTTGTTTCATTTTCAGCAAGCAAAGAACTGATTTCCTCACATAAAATGCTGTTCAGTTCGTTGGTGTTCATATATTTGTCACGTGCAATGCGGGCCTCGAGACGCTCAATGATGCGCAGTGTTGTTTCTACACCGACATCAGAGGTAATCAAGGCTTCTTCCAGGTGGTCTAAAACTTCCTCGTCGACCTTTGATTTTCCGATGATAGCACGTGAAATTTTGTTGAAGACGTTTTGGCGTGTCTGTTCCAAACCGTTGTCCAGTTTTTCTTTTTTACCAAATAGTTTGTCAAAAATACCCATTCCAACTTAATTTAGGATGTTTTGCATGCAAAGATACATCTTTCTTTTGAATTCTAAAGAGGAGAGTCGCTATTCGCTTCACTCTCAGGCACAAAAAACGGTCGCCTTTTGGACGACCGTTTAATCGGGATATGTTGTTTTACAATTATCCGTTAACTTTTGCCATGTGGGCAATCAAATCCAATACTTTGTTAGAGTAACCGATTTCGTTGTCATACCAAGAAACAACTTTAACGAAAGTATCAGTCAAAGCGATACCAGCTTTTGCATCGAAGATAGAAGTACGAGTATCACCCAGGAAGTCAGAAGAAACTACAGCGTCTTCAGTGTATCCAAGGATACCTTTTAATTCGCCTTCAGAAGCAGCCTTCATTGCAGCGCAGATTTCTTCGTATTTAGCAGGTTTTGCCAAGTTGACAGTCAAGTCAACAACAGAAACGTCCAAAGTAGGAACACGCATTGACATACCTGTCAATTTTCCGTTCAATGAAGGAATTACTTTACCTACAGCTTTAGCGGCACCGGTAGAAGAAGGAATAATGTTGCCAGAAGCAGCACGTCCACCACGCCAGTCTTTCATAGAAGGACCGTCAACTGTTTTTTGGGTAGCAGTGGTGGAGTGTACAGTTGTCATCAAACCATCTGTGATTCCCCAGTTGTCATTCAATACTTTGGCGATAGGAGCCAAGCAGTTGGTAGTACAAGATGCGTTAGAAACAAATTGAGTTCCTTTTACGTAAGTGTTTTCGTTTACTCCGCATACGAACATTGGGGTGTCATCCTTAGAAGGAGCAGACATTACAACATATTTTGCTCCAGCTTGGATGTGAGCTTGTGCTTTTTCTTTTGTCAAGAACAAACCGGTTGATTCAACAACATATTCAGCACCAACTTCGTTCCATTTCAAGTCAGCTGGGTTCTTTTCTGCAGTTACGCGGATAGTTTTACCATTTACAATCAATTGGCTTTTTTCAACGTCAGCTTCGATAGAGCCTTCGAATTTGCCGTGCATGGTGTCATATTTAAGCATGTAAGCTAAATAGTCAACTGGGCATAGGTCGTTGATACCTACGATTTGGATGTCGTTTCTTGTTTGGGCTGCACGGAAAACAAAACGTCCGATACGGCCAAATCCGTTAATACCTACTTTAATCATTTTCGTTTGATTTAAAAGTTATACTTAAATTAAATGGTTAGCTTTGTATTTATACCTTAATGGTTTACGGAAGTCCACTGGCTTCCTGAAAAAACGCTGCAAAGGTAAGAATATCTGTCCAAATAACAAAGGGTTACGAGTTTTTTTTGCATTGTCCCTGCTTTGTCATCTGTAGATTGCAATCTGTGCTTTTTTCCTTGTCTTTTTTGTCAAGTCGACTTTCTATTTTGCCAAAAACATGGTTGAACAACATGTTTTTATGACATCAAATGATGCAATCCGACGGTGTTTTTTATTCCACGAATAGTCTGTTGGTCTTCATTCTTGAGATATATTGTTGTATGTAGGCTTTTAGGAAGAGCTCTGCCTCCCGCGTGTCACATTTGTTGTTTATATCATATTTGAGCTGTCTGTCCTTGATGTAATTATAGGCTGCGATGGTTTGTTTGCCGTCAAACTGTAACATGAGACTGTCTTCAAACAGTTGGTACACACCATTGTTGTAATTGACTGCATATTCTTTACTGGTCGAATCCAGGGCGTTTTTCCCGAATGCGATGTAGGGCTTGTCGTATCCGATGTAATCCAATATGGTGGGCATAATGTCGGTCTGTTGGATAATTCCTTGGTCCATTCCTCTTAAAGCACTGTGGGGCAGATAGAATATGATGGGAATCTCGTAACGTCCACAGTCGGTTGTGTAGTTGGGGTCGCTCAAGTGGTTGGTGTGGTCTGCTGTTATGATAAAGAGGGTTTCATCAAACCAGTCATATTCTTGCATCTTCTCAAAGAAGCGTCGAAGCGCATAATCGGAGTAACCAATACATTCATGTATGGGATGTGTTCCTGTTGGGAATGAGTCCTTATAGGCTTCCGGTACTTTAAACGGATGGTGTGACGAAGCGCTGAATATGGCAGTAAAGAATGGTTGGGGAAAATGCCCCATTTCGCTTGCAAAGTATTGGAAAAACGGTTCGTCCCAGATGGCCCAGGTTCCGTCGAAATCTTCTTTTACCCCATATTCATCCATGCCGTAATAATCGGTAAATCCGGCTGAGCGGGCAAATGCTTGAAAGCCCATTGAACCATTGGGTGCTCCATGAAAGAATGCCGAATAATAACCTTTGTGTTTCAGCCGTTCTGCTATGGATTGGATGGCGTTATTGGCATAGGGGGTGGTGATGTATGGTTGTATCAGTGAAGGAATACCTGCCAATACGGATGGCATGGCATCAATGCTTTTCACGCCATTGGCAAAACTATGTTGCCATGTATAGCTTTCCGCAATCAGCGAATCCAGAAAGGGGGTATAGCCTTTGTAATGGCCGTCGGCCAAATCTGTATTGAGACTGCCAATATATTCTTTGCTGAAACTTTCCATGATGATAACCACTATGTTTAGCGGTTTGAACAGCCGTGTTGTATCGGGCTGATGTACGGGTGTGAACACGGCATCCAGTTCTTCTTCTGTCTTGAAATAGTCAGGCTCGATATATGTTTGTGCTGTAATGGTTTGTATCAGACTGAATGGTGTATTCAGAACGATGCCTGTTTCAGATGGCTTGTTGGTATATTGGGCTGCGTTGCTGATATTCATGGGGCGGGTATATGCGCCAAAGCCTCCCCGTATTCCTATGACGGCAAAGTAGATGACAAGTAAAAGGATAGCGGCATGCAGGGTGTAGTACAAGCTTTTCTGCATGGGCATATCTGCTCTGTAATGCCGTTTGTGTCCAAAGAACAATCCGGCGCAAAGCGCCAGGCACCCAAGGGTTACAAACCAGTTTTCCCATAATGCGTGTAGCAATATTTTTGTCAAATTGGTTTCGTGTTCCATTTCGGTAAAAAAGGCGCAAGTGGTCCGTTGCCCGGTAAATGGGAAATACATGGTATCAAGGCTGTTGGCAATAACAAACAGGCATCCTAACAGGGTATATACAATACTGACAGCTTGCTGGTATGCTTCTTTTTGCCTGACTCTCAATGGAATAAGTAGTAACAGCATGTACAGTCCCATCACATACATCAAGGCAGAGATATCAAATCGTATTCCACCAGCACACATTTCAATCAGATGGCTGATTGTCAAGGCAGGGAAATGAGTAATGTTCGCTCCGATAAATAATAGCCTGCTTAGGGTGCAGATGACCAATAGGAGGAATAAGTTGTATACCACGGTCCATAAAGGAGAAAGTGTGGCTCTCACTACTTTTATGTTTGTCATATTGTCTTATGATTTTACAGTGCACAATTTTGTTGCAAATGTAAGTACTCTTTGTGTATTTCTGCAATTCTTTCTCTTCTATTTTTTTTCTGCCCGATAGATAAATGATATAAACAAAAAGGCAAGGTTTGTGTGTGCCTTGCCTCTGATTTTATCTTTTTCCCGATGGAAGTTCCTTCTTGTTGTTATCGGGAAGTGTTTTGCTTGAATTCTTTAATCTGTACTATGGCCTCCATGGGTGTTGAGCATTTTTGACAGCGTTTTTCCAACGGACACCAGTCTGTTCCCGTTCGGTTAATGACGTGTTCTGTCAGATGTCTGTAATAAACCTCCACATCTGATTGTTCAAAAAAAGTCAGAGCAAAACGGCTCAGTGTGTCGGTATATACCCATTTGACTTGTCCCATAATCATAAGCGATGCGGCTGCGCGACCAAGGATTTTGTCGGCAATGGCGGCTCCTTTCAGAAAACCGCTTTCGGTGTCGTAGAGTTGTAGCAAATCATCTACGCCTCTTTGCCAAAATGAGCGTATATCGTTACCGTTTCCAATGACACATGAACATCCCTCTGTATGCAGCCGGTCAATCAATTCTTGCAGAGGCTTGTCAGCCAGCCATTGTTCAGTTACTTGTTGTACCATATTATATGGATTGTTTTAGGCTTTCCACAAACTGGTCAATACGATGCATCTGTTCTGGTATATTGATACCTTGCGGACAGTGGGGAATGCATTGTTCGCATCCTATGCAGTGGCTTGCCTGGCGAAGCCGTGGAACGCTGCGGTCATATCCGACAAGAAACGCACGACGGGCCTTTCTGTAGTTTTCCGCTTCCGGGTTTTCTGACACATTGCCTTCCGTTATGCATTTGTTGTAATGTGAAAATATGCCAGGTATATTAATGCCGTATGGGCATGGCATACAATATTGGCAAGCAGTACATGGAACGGAAGGGTGGTGCAGCATAATGCGTGCCGTGTCTTCCAGCAATACCATTTCTTCTTCTGTACAGGGCTCTAGAGGAGAATAGGTTTTCAGGTTGTCCACTAAGTGCTCCATGTAAGTCATGCCGCTTAATACTGTCATTACATTGGGAAATGTTCCTGCAAATCGGAAAGCCCATGACGCAATCGTTTCGTTCGGGCGTCTTTCCTTTAACCGCTTTGTCAGAAAATCGTTCAGTTTGGCCAATCTTCCACCCAAAAGCGGTTCCATGATGACAGCGGGAATATCACGTTTGAGCAGTTCGCCATACAGGTATTCTGCATTGGTGTTTCTTGGGTTTATTTCTTTAGCATGTAGCCAGTCCATGTAATTCAACTGTATCTGGACGAAATCCCATTTCAGTTCATCGTGTCGTGATAGCAGATAGTCAAACACTTTTATGTCACCATGATAGGAGAAACCCAGATTTCTGATTCTTCCGGCAGCTCTTTCTTCTATCAAAAAATCCAGTATGCCGTTGTCGAGATAACGTGCGTGCAATACATCCATACCGCCTCCGCCTACGGCATGCAGTAACATGTAGTCAATATAATCGGTTTGTAGTTCGACAAAGGATTGGCGGTACATATTGATGGATGCTTCCCTACTTTGCGTTGACGGGTCAAAGTTCGACAGTTTGGTGGCAATGAAGTAGCTTTCACGTGGATGGCGTTTGAGGGCGATGCCTGTGGCACGCTCCGAAAGGCCTTGGCAATAGGCGGGTGATGTGTCAAAATAGTTGACGCCGTGTGCCAGTGCATAATCCACCAGCTCGTTTACCATGGCCTGGTCAATCTCGTCCTTGCCATTTGCATTCTTTTTCATGGGCCATCTCATGCAGCCATATCCCAAAAGGGAAACCTTTTCGCCCGTTTTCGGATTTTTGCGATATGTCATTTCTCCCGTTGGTTCAAGGCTGTATGCCTGCTGCTTGTCGTTTTTGCAGCCCATCAGTCCGGTGGTAGCCACCGTTCCTGCGCCCAATACTTTCAAGAATGAGCGCCGGTTCATTTTATGTTGGTCGTTTTGTTCCATAGTGTTCTGATTGTTATACGGTTTTGTGCATCAAATGCCCTTCCACGTAGATAGCACTGAAGGGCCGTGCAGGACAAAGATTCTCACATGCACCGCATCCGATGCATTTTTCTGTGTCAACCACTGGTATTTGAGGCGATTTGTCGTCGCCAGCGACAGAAGCAACCATTTGTATGGCTCCTGTAGGACAATGGCGGGCACAATTGCCACATTTGACACCGTCAGTCAGTACCACACAATTTTCTTTCACCCATACGGCATGACCGATTTGGGTGGAACTTTTTTCTTCAACGCTGATTGGGCGTATAGCTCCAGCAGGACATACTTCTGAACAGCGGTTGCATTCAGGGCGGCAATATCCGCGTTCGTATGACATTTCGGGTTGCATCAATCGGCTTAAATCGCTAGAGGGACGCAAAACGCCGTTGGGACATTCAGCTACGCACAGTTGACATGCTGTACAATGCTGTGTGAAGTGACGCAGACTTCCTGCTCCGGCGGGAACAATAGGCGTGTTGCGTTTGATGATTTCCTTCTTTTCTATGGTGGCCAGACCACCGTCCACTTTTTTCTGCTGGGCATGTACCATACCACCCACTGTGAGCAATGCGCCGGTTCCAATAAATTTACGGCGGCTTTCATCTGTTGGTGCTGATGAATGGATTGTTGCCTTTTTACCAGCTGACCATCCGACAGGGCGGTAGCTGATGGCACCTTGATGGCATTTGCCCAAGCAGTCCATGCATACCACACAACGGCTGTAGTCAATTTGGTGGGCTTCGGCATTGATGCATGCTGCCTTGCAATTACGGGTGCACAACTTGCAGTTGTTGCATTTTTCAGTATCAATGACTGGCTTGAACAATGAGTAGCGTGCTACAAATCCCAATATGGTACCCACAGGGCAGATGCTGTTGCAATATCCTCGGCCGCTTTTCCATGCCCATGCACCCACAATCAATAAAGTGGCAATGGCCACAATCAGGGTGGAAACTCCTTTCAACCAAACATCTGTTTCGTAGAAAAGGTAGCTGTTGGCATGTTCGGCCCACAAGGCAAGCAGGTTGTTGACCCAGCCATAGACAGGTGCCAGCAGATGTGTTACGATTCTTCCGTAGGCACTATAGGGAGCCAGTAAAACAACGGGCAAATGTATGCCCGCTATCAAGGCCACGACAAACAAACCTAAAATGACATAACGCAATGCGCTGTGTGCTCGACTGTAGTGGTAGCGGTTACGTTTGGTTTTCTTTCCGAACCAGGCAAAGACGTCCTGCATAATTCCCAGCGGACAGATAACGGAGCAATAGATGCGTCCGAAAAGCAAGGTAATCAATAACAAAATGCCGACCACCACGACATTGACGGCCAGCAATGCAGGTAAAAACTGGATTTTAGCCAACCAACCCAGATAGGGGTGAAGTGTGCCCGTGAAATCTAAAAACAAGAGAGTAATGCATGTCAATACCAAAACGGCAACGGCAATTCTGATTTTTCGCAACATAAGCAGTTTTGAATTTTGAAGTTAACGGCTTAAATACATGCAAAAATACAACAAGTCTCTTGCTTCTCAAAATTCTTGTGATTGACTCTTAGGTGACATTTTTTCGAATCTATTGTTGCCACAATCGGCTGGCAATGGCATACATTTTTCCCAGCAAGGCACTGGGCTTGTAAAACCAGCTGCGTGTGGGATGTCCTTTCTCGTTATGCATCTGTTTGCGGAAGAGTTTATACCATATATATAATATGATACCTTTCAGAATGCTGGAGCCGCTGATGCTCCACCAAATGCCGTTCAGTCCCAAGGCTGGCACTGCCATCAGAAGATAGGCCATGGGCAGGCGCAAGGCATTCATGCTGATGCCTACAATGGCAGGGGGCATGGTTCTTCCGCTCCCGTTAAACGCACCGGCTGTGACTGACTCTATCGCCATAAAGAGTTGCGATAATGCCAATATGCGCATATAGTCTTTTCCGGTGGCCAGTGTGGCTGGGTCCTCCACGAAAATGCCAAACAATTCTTCCCCCAAAAAGAAAAACAATAGGGCAGCCACTCCTGAAATGCACATTGCCAGTCGGAGCGTATAGGCATAGCCTTTTCTGATGCGTTCAAATTGGCCAGCTCCATAGTTTTGACCGACAAAGGCTGCCAATGCAGTGGAAAAACCGGCGCTAGTCATCCATGTAACCGCTTCAATCTGAGCTCCGATGCTTTGTGTGGCCACTCCCACATGTCCCCAACTGGCAGCCATTCCTCCAAGGGTCATGGAAAACATGGAGAACAAAGCACTTTGAGCGCTCACCGGTGCACCGAGTTGGGCAATACGTCCCATCAATTTCTTGCTGGGTCTGCTTATAAAGTGCAGTTGACCAATAGTTGGTCGTTTGAAATAGAGTTTACTGGTGAAAATGGCATATACCAGCATTTGTGCACTGGAGGTGGCAATGGCAGCTCCTGCAGTACCCATGGCTGGTATGGGGCCTAAACCGTAAATCAGTAACGGGTCCAGTATAATGTTGGCCACCAGACCAATACTGACTATTTTCAACGGCGTTTTGCTGTCGCCTTGTCCGTTATACAGACCGCTGAATGTGTTGTTGTTGAACGTAAAGAATATGCCCGGCACCACCAGACGCAGGTATTCCACGGACATGTCAGCTATGTGGGACTCCAGTTTGAATAATGACACCAGTCCCGGTGCGGCTATCAATATAAACAGCGCATATAGAATGGCCATGATTGACGACAACAATGCCGCCTGATTGGCATAGAGGGCAGCCCGTTTCCGTTTTTCTGCCCCAAGGCTTTGTGAAATGGTTACTTCCGCTCCGATTTTTCCCGTAAACGACAGGGAATTGCACAGCCATGTAAAGAAACCCGCCACACCCACGGCAGCCACACTCTCACTTCCCAAATGTCCCAACCATATCATGTCGGTCATGTTGTAAGCCATTTGGACAAATGAACCGGTAATCAATGGTATAGCCATCGACCATATTCCTTGTTGTATGCTGCCGGATGTTAAGTCTTTCATGCTTATTCTGTTTATCCGTGTAAGGTTTAGTTTGTCTTTTTCAAACGAGCCCGCAAAGGTAATGCAATTTTTTGAATGTCAACGGTTGGTCTTTAAATAACGACATAGTTGCTGACTGCAGTCTAATCTAACTTTGTCATTCTGTTTTTTTACATTATCTTTGTTGCCTGTTTTCTTGCTGGATTTTCCTGGCGTGAAAACGGGAAAATTAACCGGAACCAACGGGATACAGCGCAATATTATATGATGAAAACATGTTGGAATGTATCCGGAAGGCTCTGAATATAAACATTAACCGAATAAATCATGAGTCTAAAAATTGTAGTGCTTGCCAAGCAAGTACCTGACACACGAAATGTGGGAAAAGATGCCATGACACCTGAAGGTACGGTCAACCGTTCTGCTCTGCCAGCCATCTTCAACCCAGAAGACCTTAATGCCCTCGAACAGGCGCTCCGCCTGAAGGATCTCCATCCGGGCTCAACCGTTACAATGCTTACTATGGGACCTCCCCGCGCGGCTGATATCATTCGTGAAGGCTTGTTCCGTGGTGCCGACAATGGTTATTTGTTGACCGACCGTGCATTTGCAGGAGCCGATACCTTGGCAACTTCTTATGCATTGGCTACAGCTATCAAGAAAATCGGACAACCCGACATCATCATTGGTGGTCGTCAGGCTATCGACGGTGATACTGCTCAGGTAGGTCCTCAGGTAGCTGAAAAGTTGGGATTGACACAAATTACCTATGCTGAGGAAATCCTCAAATGTGAAAACGGACGCATCACTGTACGTCGTCACATTGACGGAGGTGTGGAAACTGTGGAAGGACCTCTTCCAATTGTTATCACTGTCAATGGTTCGGCTGCTCCTTGCCGTCCGCGCAACGCCAAACTGGTGATGAAATACAAGAAAGCCCTTGTGCCTCTTGAAATTCCGGCTGAAGGCCTTCCTTATGCAGAAGAATATAAAAACAAACCATATCTCACCCTTAACCAATGGAGCACTGCCGATATTGATGCCGATTTGCAGCAATGTGGTTTGAGCGGTTCTCCCACAAAGGTGAAATCGGTTGAAAATATTGTGTTCCAAGCCAAAGAAAGCAAGACACTTACAGCATCCGACCAGGATATTGACAACTTGATGAAGGAATTGTTAGCTAACCATACAATAGGATAGAGATTATGAATAATGTATTTGTATATTGCGAGATAGAAGGCACAAAAGTAGCCGATGTAAGTTTGGAGCTTCTCACCAAAGGACGCAAGTTAGCTAACCAATTGGGTGTTAGTCTGGAAGCAATTTGTGCCGGTTATAATATTAAAGGAAATGTGGAATCGCAGGTTCTTCCTTTCGGGGTGGACAAACTGCATTTGTTTGATGCTGAGGGTTTGTTCCCTTATACCTCCAAGCCTCATACTTCCATTTTGGTAAACCTGTTCAAGCAGGAAAAACCGCAAATCTGTCTGATGGGTGCTACCGTTATTGGCCGTGACCTCGGTCCGCGTGTCTCTTCTGCACTTACCAGCGGTTTGACAGCCGACTGTACGGCATTGGAAATTGGTCCGCACGATGACAAGAAAGCCGGTGTACACTATGACAACCTGTTGTATCAGATTCGTCCAGCATTTGGTGGTAACATTGTGGCTACCATTGTCAATCCGGAACACCGTCCACAAATGGCAACAGTTCGTAGCGGTGTGATGAAGATGGAAGTGCTCGACCCGAATTACAAAGGCGAAGTAATTGTGCATGATGTAGCCAAATTTGTTCCGGAGACCGATTATGTGGTAAAAGTGATTGAACGCCATGTGGAGGCTGCCAAAAACAACCTCAAGGGTGCACCTATCATTGTAGCCGGTGGTTATGGTGTCGGTTCACGTGAAGGTTTCGGATTGCTCTACGATTTGGCCAAGGAATTGCATGCTGAAGTGGGTGCTTCCCGTGCAGCGGTCGATGCAGGATTCTGCGACCATGACATGCAAATCGGACAGACCGGTGTAACCGTTCGCCCGAAAGTCTATATCGCTTGCGGTATTTCTGGTGCCATCCAGCACATTGCCGGTATGAAGGAAAGCGGCATTATCATTTCTGTCAACAGCGACCCCAATGCTCCTATCAATGCGATAGCTGACTATGTCATTACGGGTACGGTAGAAGAAGTGTTGCCTAAGATGATAAAGTATTACAAAGCGAACAGTAAGTAACCCCCAAAACAGATACAACAATGGCAAATTACTATAAAGATATACCGGAACTCAAATATCATTTGAACAATCCGATGATGGAGCGCATCTGTCAACTCAAGGAGCGCGACTATAGAGACAAGGACCAATACGACTATGCTCCGCAAGACTATGCGGATGCAATGGACTCTTATGACAAGGTGCTTGAAATCACTGGTGAAATTACTGGTGAAATCATTGCTCCGAATGCAGAAGGTGTGGATGCAGAAGGTCCAAAATGTGAAAACGGACGTGTTCATTATGCTTCCGGAACTCAGCAAAACCTCAACGCCATGGTGGCTGCCGGCCTTAACGGTATGACCATGCCACGTTGCTATGGTGGCTTGAATTTCCCTATCACTCCTTATACCATGTGTGCGGAAATCGTTGCAGCTGCCGATGCTGGTTTTGGCAACATCTGGTCTCTGCAAGACTGTATTGAAACACTTTACGAATTTGGAAACGAAGACCAGCACAGCCGTTTCATTCCTCGTATTTGCGCTGGTGAAACCATGTCCATGGACTTGACCGAACCGGATGCCGGTTCTGACTTGCAGAGCGTTATGCTCAAGGCCACTTTCGATGAAGAAAACAACTGCTGGCGCTTGAACGGTGTAAAACGCTTTATCACCAATGGTGACGCTGATATCCACTTGGTATTGGCCCGTTCAGAAGAAGGCACCAAGGACGGACGTGGTCTTTCCATGTTCATCTATGACAAGCGTGATGGTGGTGTGAATGTGCGCCGCATCGAAAACAAGTTGGGTATCCACGGTTCTCCTACTTGCGAGTTGGTTTACAAGAATGCAAAAGCCGAATTGTGCGGTGACCGCAAATTGGGTCTTATCAAATATGTGATGGCATTGATGAACGGTGCCCGTTTGGGAATTGCCGCTCAGTCAGTAGGTTTGAGCCAGGCTGCTTATAACGAAGCATTGGCTTATGCCCGCGATCGTCAGCAGTTCGGTAAGGAAATTATCCACTTCCCGGCTGTTTATGACATGCTTTCCATTATGAAGGCAAAACTTGATGCCGGACGTGCATTGCTTTATCAAACAGCTCGTTATGTAGATATCTACAAGGCTTTGGATGATATCGCCCGTGAACGCAAACTTACTCCGGAAGAACGTCAGGAACAGAAGCAATATGCTAAACTGGCTGATGCTTTCACTCCGCTTGCCAAGGGTATGAACTCTGAATATGCCAACCAAAATGCTTACGATTGTATCCAGGTACACGGCGGTTCAGGTTTCATGTTGGAATACGCTTGCCAACGTATCTATCGTGATGCCCGTATTACCAGCATTTATGAAGGAACTACCCAGTTGCAAACCGTGGCTGCCATCCGTTATGTAACCAATGGCGCTTATTTGGCTACTTTGCGTGATTACGAAAAAGTGGCTTGCAGCGAAAAGATGCAACCGCTTATGGAGCGTGTAAAAGCCA
The DNA here is from genome assembly GCA_017694875.1 of Candidatus Gallipaludibacter merdavium. Classification (GTDB taxonomy): domain Bacteria; phylum Bacteroidota; class Bacteroidia; order Bacteroidales; family Paludibacteraceae; genus Gallipaludibacter; species Gallipaludibacter merdavium. The sequence goes on along the minus strand of JADIMG010000035.1, from coordinate 48,137 downwards.
TGACCGACAAGTTTGAGGCATGCACCAATCTGGTAAAAGACAGCCAAAACCAGGAATTGCACGACTTTATGGCACGCCGTCTCTATGAAATGGCAGCTGTTTGCGTTATGTCACACTTGATTATCCAAGACGCAACCCGTGCACCTGAAATGTTTGAAAAATCTGCTTTGATTTACGTCAACTATGCTGCGGCTGAAGTGGAAAAACACACCAACTTCATCCAATCATTCAACGCAGAAGATTTGCAGCAATACGTTCAAGCATAATAAACTTTGAACTAATATAGTTACACGGGGTCGTACTGAAAAGTGCGGCCCCGTTTGTTTTGGGGTTCTGGATAGTATATTTATTGCGTCATACCGCAGAAATGCGGTATCCAGATTCTCATTTCATACACTATTCCTCCTCTTCATACACAATAGTGGCCGTTTTGTACAATGAATGTTTTTATGCTTGGTGGTGAGCAATATAAGTTGTTTCTTTGCAATGAAAATAGTATCAACTTTTAAAAAATACTCGCTATGAAACACTTTGCAAACAATCCGGCATGTGACCCCAAAGGGGCAGGATGGCCTTCAAAAACCGGAAATCCATCAGGTGGAGGTAGAGGCAACAATTTTCCAAGAAGATGAAGATGGATTATCTCATTACGTTATTAACGTTACGACATTTATGTAATGAAAAAACTGTGTGTTGGTTATTCCAACCAATATAATAAGAACGTAATGTTAAAAGAAAATAACCTGGTCTTTTGTTCCAATCGTTTTAGTATGTATCATTTTGCTCAAAAGACAAGTTACGAAAGGGAATGTAAAAGTCCTATTTGTTCTTTTAAGGTGGTTTCGGAAAGCCTTATGCTCCTTTCGAAATCTTCGTAACTTGAAACACTTGTTGGAATATGAAACTGATATTCTACAAGATGAGTATTGTTGTCATCACCGTATCCTCGTAAACGATATGATTTTGTTTTATTCTCATCAACTGTAGGATGGACGAACATCCCAATATGTCCTTTCAGTCGATACAAGTAAGTAATAATTTGGTTTACATCATCAACAGAGTCAATCTGATTTTTATATTTGGCATCCAATACAATGTTTCTTTCTCTGTCGTAAAAATCTGGATAACGTAGAAAAGCATTGTTTTTTTTATTTCCTTTTTGGCTATATCCCAGCCAAATACCTCCGATACTTTGTCTGTTATTAGGATGTTTGAATCCTAAAGGAATAAGCAATGTGCTCAAATATTCTTCCCAAAGTAATGCTACATCAAACAATATACCATGAATTTCGTGGTTTTTCTGTCCGTATTTCAACTGTTCATGGTGTAATATGCTTAAGCAAAGTTTCTGCAGAGGAGCATATTGGGTAAAATAAGGATGAACAAGAGGTTTTAAGTTGCTTTTGATGACTCTTAATCTATCTTGTTTTCGATACTTTGGGGTGGCAAAGATTATTTGTGATACATTTTCCAGTGTGTCTGGATGAACGTGTAGTAAGATTTCTCCAATTTGTCGAGTACGGATATATTCTATCGTATGACGGATGAGTTGTGTCACATGATTGTCGTAGCAGAACTCTCTTGTGCTGTAGGCTACACATCCGTTAAAAGGTATGTTGTACTTAATGTGTCGGCTTATGTCAATTGTGCCTCTTACATTGCAGTCGTTATATTGGTTTCTCTGATATTCTTTGTAAAGACCTTGTACTAATGCTTTGTTTAGGAAGTATGGAAATAAATGTAGCAGGAAATCAAATACTTGTTCGTCTGTTGTTGTGTGTTTCAGATTAAATAGATTTACGGATAATACTTTTTTAAGCATATAATGCAAAAAATAATCATCGCCCTTCTCTGTTCCAAACCGTGAACGAATCGTTATATATAAATCTTTCAGTCCGATGAATCCAGCTAAGTTGCTTGTTCTCACCGTATAGCTGTTCTTTTTGGGTGTTATGTCAAATAGATGTTGCTTGCCTATACAGTCTTCACACTCTTGAAATGAGAGGGGAAAAACGAGCAAAGACTTCCCTTTTTCATCTAACAAGGAAGAAATAGGAGTATTGGCAAAAGGTAATATCCTTTCCACATTCTCACTCCAATGATATTCACTATTATCTTTCCACTCAATCATTCGTGTATATCCTCTGAATAGTAAACTTCTTCCAATTTTTTCAGATTATCTGCAGCATTGAATGAACCTCTCAGGTATTCAAAAAGCACACCCTGCAAGTGGTTCTCCCATAGTCTCTGATAAGCTTCATTTAAATTGCTTTTGTCCTCATTTAAATATAGTTTCAACTTTTTGAAGTAAGCACCTCCGATATGATAAGCTGCACTAAGTCCTTCAATACCTTCATTGGTTTTCTCGTTCCAAATCGTATCGTTCAGCCGATTCATTTTATAAACAATCTTGTCTTTGAGGGCTTCAAAGTCATCCAGCATCTCTGTATTTTCACTTGCCTTTATTTCTTTCCATGCAAAGCGGCGACGCATGGCAAAATCCATACTTTCCACACTCCGGTCAATGTCATTCATCGTCCCTATAATATAGACATTCTTTGGCACAAAGAATCCATCTTCAAAAACATCTCCATCTTCTACTAAATTTTGATATTGTGTAAAGACTCTTCCTTTTTCTCCCCTGTAACCGGAATCTATTGAATAAAATAGTTCTCCGAAAACTTTAGAAATTTCTCCACGATTTATTTCATCGATTATAAAGATGTAATTTTTTAAATCTACTTCTTTAATGTTACTGTTGGATTGTATTGAGTTTGTATAGTTTGCGTACAAATAATGCAATACAGCCCAGTATGAAGATGAATGACAGCCTTTTATTGCTCCCGTAACAGATTTGTATATGTTCGATATAGAATCTAACGACTTTAAATCTGGATAAATCTGAGCTAATTTTTTAAGTCGATTAAAAGAAACTGTATATGTTCTGTCAGATTTGCTTCCTTGGGTTTTTAGTTTTATATTAGAATTGTCGGAAATTCCAATTATGTCCATCTCTCCTGATTTTAGAGGCAGAATCTTCCCTTTTTTTGAATTCTCATCAAGAATGTCATTTATAAATTGGTCATAAGCATCCTTTAATTGTACATCTTTAGATATTTCAGATGCATTTTTCTGACTATCAGAATAATTCACATAAGCTTTCTCACAGAATTTTTTAAAAGTTCCAGACGTAAGTTTGAAGTTTATTGTATCTGTATCTTCATTTTTAATCGGGCGCAATCCTTCTACAAAATCAGTATAATCGTATGACGGATGAAATTGTACCATTTCACATTGCCCATTTTCCATCGTAGCACCCATTGCCTTTGCTATTTTTTTTGCCAGATAAGTTTTTCCTGTTCCTGGTGCGCCTGTCAATATAAGATTATAATTAGAACTTAAAATACTAACACAGTTACTGACTAATTGATTAACGTTCATATGTATATATAGATAGGTATCGAAGAATTTTTTTAGAATTGAATTTGGAGAGCTACCATCAAATAGCCCTAAACTGGAGATTGAACATATCAGTTCTTCTTTGGCATAGGGAGACTCTTCCTGTGTTATATAAAGACTTTCGATATGATTTTTATTCCATGAAGGGCGTACATTATCCCATGTACCTTTCCAGTTCAAATAACAAGCACGGCTCTTAACATTGGGAGAATAGACGTTAATGCAAATAGTGTCTCCGTCATAATCTGACCATTCTTTTACCTGATCTTGAATTTTATCGTTATTCCACCCTTGGCCTCCCTTTTTGAAATTCTTTATTGGATATATATAAGTGTTATATCCCACGTGTGAAGTGTCGTTATTTACAACCCACTCAAGATGTGAAACAAAATATTCGAGCAGATGTTTAAATTTATTGTATTTATCCATGTTATCGATTTAATATTGTGTCATGTCAAATACAAAAGTATGATAAATCTAAGATTAAACTTTCTTGATTTATCAAATGTAACCTCTTTTGTTTTTAATTTGTAATTTAAAGTGAGTGCTGTTCAGATTAGAGCTAATTATGTGTTCTACTTTATATCTTTTTACATCGAGCTTCTTCTTTTCTAATCCTACATGCTAAAGAGTTCTTATTTCAAAAGTAACGAACTTCTTAGTCCCCAAAATAATACGGCAGGAACTTCCCCTTCCTGCAGCATTTGTATATTCCCCCTCTTTTTTATAAATTCGCAGGTCATTATTAAAATTCTAAGTGCATGGAAATCAGAACAGAACCTGAATATATCTTTGAAACCAGTTGGGAAGTGTGCAACAAAGTGGGCGGAATTTACACCGTATTATCCACACGCGCCGCTTCCATGCAGAAACAATATAAAGACAAAGTTTTCTTTTTTGGCCCCGATGTGTGGGGCGATACTCCCAATCCTTATTTCCAAGAATCGGCAACATTGCATAAGGCATGGCGTAAGCAGGCTCAGGCAGAGGGACTTAATATCAAGATTGGTCGTTGGCTGATACCTGGTAAACCTATTGCCGTGTTGGTGGATTTCAAGCCTTTTTGGCCCAAGAAAAATGAAATTTACGGGCACATGTGGGAACGCTTTGGCGTGAATTCCATTGCAGCCTATGGCGATTATGACGAATCTTCGCTGTTCGGTTATGCAGTGGGCGTGGCCATGGAGAGTTGTTACAAGTATTTGAAACTCACTAAAGAAACACCGGTGGTGGCTCATTTCAACGAATGGATGACCACTTTCGGATTGTTTTATATGGAGGAACATCTGCCACAGGTGGCAACACTGTTTACTACACATGCCACTTCTATCGGCCGTTCCATTGCGGGCAACCATAAACCGCTGTATGACTATCTGAAAGAGTACAATGGAGACCAGATGGCGGGCGAACTGAACATGGTGTCAAAGCACTCAACGGAAAAGCAGGGTGCGCATTGGGCGGATTGCTTTACGACGGTAAGCGACATTACGGCTGCAGAATGCAAGCAATTGCTGGACAAGCCGGTGGATATTGTAACACCCAATGGTTTTGAGGCGGATTTTGTGCCGACAGGAAAGAATTTTACACTCAAACGTGAGGAGGCGCGCCAGCGTATTCATAAGGTGGCGGAAGCTTTGTTGGGATTCCCGTTGAAGGAAGATGCGCTGTTGGTGGCTACCAGCGGACGCTATGAATATAAAAACAAGGGCATTGACGTGTTTATTGAAAGCATGAAACGTCTGTCAGACCGTGTAGAACTCAACCGTGAGGTGGTGGCATTTGTTGTGGTGCCTGCCTATCTCAACGGGCCAAGACAGGATTTGCTGCAGGCTATTCATGAGGGTACACACTGCAATTCGTGGAACCGTGTGACAACGCATGAGTTGCACGATTACGGGAGTGATGCAGTGATGGGTGCTTTGCGCTGGTTTCACTTCAACAATATGAAAGATGATAAGGTGAAGGTAATCTTTGTACCATCTTATATTGACCTCCGTGACCCAATTTTTAATTGTTCGTATTACGATTTGTTGATTGGCTTTGACTTGACAGTGTTCCCGTCCTATTACGAGCCATGGGGATATACGCCGTTGGAGAGCGTGGCTTTCCATATTCCCACCATTACCACTTCCTTGTCGGGATTTGGGCAATGGGCAAAGGAATATTCAGACAATATAGATGAGGGTGTGGAAGTGGTCAAACGTTCGGACTACAATACCTATGAGGTGGTGACCAAGATTGCGGATACGGTATTGCATTATGCCGCCATGAATGCCAAAACGGTGGCAGCCGCAAGAAAGGCTGCTGCAGGTGTGGCGGAAAAGGCTTTGTGGAAACACTTTATGCCTTTCTACAATCAGGCATATACCATTGCCTTGCTGAACAATGCGGAAAAAAACAAACACTAAGAGATACTATACTATGAATAATCAATGGGGATTTGTGCGGGTAGCCGCTGCCGTTCCGAATGTTTTTGTGGCAGATGCCATGGAAAATGCAAAGGCAACGGTTGAGCTGGTGCTCAAGGCACAGTTGGAACATGTGCAGGTAGTGGCTTTCCCTGAATTGGGAATAACAGCCTATACTTGTGCCGATTTGTTTTTCCAGCAACGTTTGTTGCAGGATGCGGAAAAGGCGGTAGCCTATGTATTGCAGGCTACGGCTGGTGTGGATACTGTGGTATTGGTGGGTGCACCTTGTTGTCACGCCAACCGTTTGTACAATTGTGCGCTGGTTTTGCACAAGGGGCGCATCATGGGCATCGTTCCAAAAACCTATATTCCCAATAATAATGAGTTTTACGAAAAACGCTGGTTTGCTTCAGCGCGTGATTGTGCCGACCAGTCGATAGAGTATTGCGGGCAGCAAGTGCCTTTTGGAGCCGATTTGATTTTCCGCACGGCGGATTTTCAGTTTGGAATAGAAATTTGTGAAGATTTGTGGGCACCGATTCCTCCCAGCTCTCAGTTGGCTTTGCAAGGGGCGGATGTGGTGTTCAATCTGTCGGCCAGCAATGAGGTGGTGGGCAAAGCCCTCTATCGCCGAGAACTGGTGTTGCAACAATCTGCCCGTACGCTTTCCGGCTATGTTTATGTATCGGCTGGATGGGGCGAATCATCTACTGATTTGGTTTTTGCTGGTGATGCCATCATAGCGGAAAACGGTGTACAATTGGCAGAATCAGAACGATTTAGCATGGAACAGCAGTTGATTGTAAACGAGATGCACGTGGAACGTTTGCGGGCGGAACGTTTACGCAATGGCAATTTCTTTAACGATAAGACCGGTGCCTATCGCATAATAAGCATTGACAATAAGGTATTGCCGTTTGACAACCTGCACCGTACAATCAATCCGCACCCGTTCATCCCATTGACGGACAAGCGTTCGGAGGTGTGCAATGAGATTTTTGATATACAGGTGGCTGGTTTGGCGCGTCGCTGGCAACATACACATGCTGAAACATTGGTGTTGGGTATATCGGGTGGCTTGGACTCCACTTTGGCACTGTTGGTATGTGTGCGAGCATGCGACAAATTGAAAAAGGACCGGAAGAAGGTGATTGGCATTACTATGCCCGGATTCGGTACAACTGACAGAACCTACAATAATGCTTTGCAGCTGATGGATGCCTTGGCAGTAACACGAAAGGAAATCTCCATCAAGGAAGCGGCCTTGCAACATTTCAAGGATATTCAGCACGATGTAAACCAACACGATGTGACCTATGAAAATACGCAGGCACGCGAACGTACACAGATTCTGATGGATGTGGCCAACCAGACCAATGGCTTGGTAATCGGTACGGGTGACTTGTCGGAATTGGCATTGGGTTGGGCTACTTATAACGGTGACCAGATGTCGATGTATGGCGTGAATGCCGGAGTGCCGAAAACGCTGGTGCGCTATCTGGTGGAATATGCAGCTTTACATTTCAGTGCGGATGTCCGTGAGGTTTTGACAGATGTCCTTGATACTCCTGTGAGTCCGGAACTTTTGCCAGCCGATGCGGAGGGCAACATTGCTCAGAAAACCGAGGATTTGGTGGGGCCGTATGAGTTGCACGACTTCTTCCTGTTCCACACTTTGCGCTATGGATTTACGAAGGAAAAAATTGCCTATTTGGCGCGCCTGGCATTTGATGGTTTGTATGATGATGCTACCATTAGCAAGTGGCTTAACACTTTCTTTCGACGCTTCTTCATGCAGCAATTCAAGCGTTCCTGCATGCCCGATGGACCTAAGGTGGGTTCGGTCAATTTGTCGCCACGTGGCGATTGGCGCATGCCAAGTGATGCCTATTGTTGGAAATAGTTGATTATTTATCCAGATAAAAGGCGGCGGTCAGTTGCTTGTATTCTTCGGAATATTGGTGACGGCCGCCGCTTTCAATGATAAAATGTTCCGTCAAAGGTGCTGCGTTGTCTTTTCCCAAGGCAAGGAGAACACGTTTGGGTTCGCTCTGGGGGGTGGGGTGCACCCATACTATATGATGTGTATGTAAGGAAAACTGTTTGGCCGTGTGAAGGAAACTGTTGGCCTGGTCGGCGGGCAGGATGACGCACAGTTGTCCGTCTTCTTTCAGCAGACGGCTGGAACAACTGAGCAACATGTCGTGTGGCAGGCTGTCGTTGTGTCGTGCGGTGGCGCGTTGCTGATTGGGATTTTTCAGGGAAGCTAAGAAATAGGGCGGGTTGGACACAATCAAATCAAAATGTCCGTCTTCCAGACTGAATGTATGGAGGTCGATGCAACGGGCATGCATTCGATGGCTCCAAGGTGAGAGTCGAAAGTTGTCAGATGCTTGTTTTGCAGCTGATGGGTCAATGTCAATGCCAGTGATTTCCGCCTCTTGAAACCGCTGTGCCAACATAAGTGCAATCAGTCCGCTCCCTGTTCCAATGTCTAAAATTGTGCGGGCATGTTTCTGCTGTGCCCATGCACCTAACAGCACACCGTCTGTACCCACTTTCATGGCGCAATGGTCGTGCCATACGGTAAACAGCTTGAAACGGAAATTAGGGGAAGCCATTTATTTATTGGGAATTTTGTGGTCGGGAGGGACAAGAATCAGGAAGTTGTTCACTGCATTTGGTTTGTAGCAGTTCATATTGTTCGGTCGTAAGGATGAGCTTATATTCGGAATCTTTTCGTTTCATTCGGTTTATGGCAGCTGACCTGCCGGGATACTGCTTTCGTTCGCGCGCATATTTGAGATTGATGATATAGATTTGCTGTTTTTGCTCGGGAGTGAGCGAAGGTAGCAGGCGTTGCAGCATTTCTGTTTGTTTGGCCGCTTCTTCTTCAGGTGTTCTTACAGGAATGTTATCAGCTTGTTGTGCTGATAAAGATATGATTCCTAATAGGCTGAAAAACAAAGCTATATGTAGTAGTTTGCGACGCATGTACGTGTGTTTCAATCAGTTGATTGACATCAATCTTTGTGCCAAATTATCTGCATAATCTTCTTTTTAACATCCTCCTATGGCTTTTGAATTTTACTTGCTCTTCCGTTATAGCCTGCCGTTTAATCCCGTCGGGTTGTATGTTAGCACGAGAAGTCGTATTTTTGCACATATTTTTCCGCTATAGGGAAAGGCGGTTTTGGATGTTAATGTCGTTTTTTATTGTTCTATGAATTTTTTGCACACCTTATTGGATAATTCAACTTTTCCTATTCTTTCAGCTTTTGTATTGGGTATTATGATGACCATTAGTCCATGTCCATTTTGTTCCAATATAACGGCTATCGGTTTTATCGGCAAAGACGTGAAAAGTAAGAAAACTGTGATGCTCAACGGGGTGATGTATGTGTTGGGCAAAATGGTGGCTTACTTTGTGTTGGCTTTGTTTTTTTGGTTGGGAGCTGATATGCTCAATGTACGTGCATTCTTTGAAACGTATGGCGAACCGGCTCTCGGGCCGTTTCTAATCCTTTGTGGATTGTTTATGATGGGAATTTTTCGTTTTCATCATCACGACCATTCCAAGCCTCACACACATGGTGGTAAATGGAGCGATAAGCTATTGAAACGTTCAAAGGCGGGAAGTGCCGTGTGGGCTTTTGTGTTGGGGGTAGTACTTTCATTGGCGTTTTGTCCTTATAGCGGAGTCATCTTTTTTGGCATGCTGGTACCGCTCTCGATTGCTGAGCCGATGGGCTTCCTTTTGCCGCTGGTTTTCGGATTTGCAACCGGTTTGCCGGTATTGCTCATTGCATGGTTGTTGGCCTATAGTGTGGCTTCCATTGCAAAGGTCTATGACAAGGTGCAGGTATTTGAAGTGTGGTTTAGACGTATTTGTGCAGGCTTGTTCCTGATTATGGGTATTTATCTTACGGTGGAAATCCACATGGGACACCATCATCATGAGGAGGGTAGTGTGCACACGGAGACTCTCACTCCAGAAACCCATCAACATCACCATGACTGTGAGCATCAGTGATGTGATTTCTCAAATTAGTTGTATCTTTGCGCTTGGAAAAAGCTAATTGAGACAGAATAAAAAATAAAGCAGTAGGCTGGTCTGTCGCCTCAGCAATGGGGAGGAAAGTCCGGGCAACGCAGGACACCATATTTCCTAACGGGAAGCCGCTCGCGAGGGTGGAGTAGCGTAACAGAGAATAACCGCCTCTTAGGGAGGTAAGGGTGAAAAGGTGGGGTAAGAGCCCACCGGTAGGTTTGGCAACAAATCTAGCCGTACGCCTTATGGGTTGCAAGATCAAGTAAACCGACGTCTGAGGGCTGTCCGTCCGAGTCGGAGGGTAGATTGCTACAGGTGGCTGGTGACAGTCATTGGAGATAAATGACAGACGTTTCGCAATGCGGAATACAGAACCCGGCTTATAGGTCTGCTGCTTTTTTAAATAATAGGGATATCATGTCAAGGTTAATTGAACTGGTCAAGAGAGCATATCGTTTTGTGCGCTTTGATGTCTGGAGAATCACAGAATCAGAATTGACAAAGAGCAAGCGGGTTTCCTATCGCTTGGTAAAAACCATTGTTCTTGCCGTGAGGGGATTTCTGAATGATGAACTTAATCAGAAAGCTTCCGCTTTGACTTATTCCCTTTTGTTTGCCATTGTGCCCATTATAGCCATCGTATTGGCCATTGCCAAAGGTTTCGGCTTTGAGTCGACTGTGGAGGAATGGCTCAACAGAAGTCTGATTGGCAATACTGATTTGGTACCTATCGTGATGGGATTTGTGGAACGCTATTTGGAAACAGCCCGAGGCGGTTATTTTTTGGGTATTGGTATCATTGTTTTGTTGTGGTCAGTTACCAGCTTTTTCTATCAGGTGGAGAGCAGCTTCAATTCCATTTGGCAGGTAAGGAAATCGCGTTCCATTATCAGGCAATTCACTTCCTATTTGTCGATTGTGCTGATTATTCCGATATTGATTGTCGTGTCAAATGGTTTTTCCATTTTCTTCAATGCCAAGTTGCCCGAACTGCAGGCGATAAAGATTATCAGTCCTCTGGTAACCTTTACTATCAAGCTGGTGCCTTTTGTCATCATGTGGATTGTCTTTACCTTGCTCTATTGGGTGATTCCCAATGTGAAGGTACGTTTTTGGAGTGCGGCCATTTCGGGTTTGGTATCAGGTACGGCATTCCAGTTGTTCCAGATGTTGTACATCTGGGGACAGGTATATTTGACACGCTACAATGTGGTATATGGTAGTTTTGCCGCAGTTCCTTTGCTCTTGTTGTGGTTACAGATTTCGGGCGTAATCATTCTATTGGGAGCGGAAATCTCCTATGCAGCCCAGAATGTGAGAAACTTTGATTATGAGGTGGATACGAAAAATATCAGCAGACGCTACAAGGATTATATCGCTTTGTATATTACCTATCTTGTGGTCAAAAGGTTTGAACATGGTCAGAAACCGTTGACTGCAGAAAGGATTTCACTGAAAAACCATCTGCCCATCCGTTTGGTAACGCAGATATTGCATGAATTGGTAGAAGAAAAGATATTGATTGAAGTTTATACGGATGGTTCGGTTGACAAAACCTATCAGCCGGCTATCGATATAAATAAGTTGACGGTAGATATGCTGTTTTCCCGAATAGATGCGCATGGTGCCGAGCAGTTTCTGAATGCCCCGACGCCGGAGATGATTAAGTTCTGGCATAAAATGATTGGAATAAAAACTTACGTTGAACCTGGTTCTGTAAATTTGCTTATCAAAGATTTGTTGCCCGAGGAGAAAACAACGGAACAGGACGTATCATCGGCGCACTAACTGCATTGTAAGATAATTATTCAATTACTTTCTACATGAAAAAAATTCTTGATACAACCCTTGTCGCTGTGGAGTGGCTGAATGCAAAAAATGTGCTTCTGACGCTTACGGCTTCCCAGCAGATGCCGGAAATGTTGCCGGGACAGTTTGTTGAGGTGAGAATTGACAATGCGCCTGATGTGTTTTTGCGTCGGCCCATCTCAATCCATTTCTTTGACCCGCAGAAAAATCTGCTTTACCTGATGGTACAGGTGGTAGGAAAGGGGACTAAGCGCATGGCGGCTCTTAATGTGGGCGATGTGCTCAACCTGATACTTCCGCTGGGAAATACATTTAGCATTCCAGAAAGCCCCCAACGGCTGTTGTTGGTAGGGGGTGGTGTTGGTGTGGCTCCATTGCTCTATTTGGGTGCAGAACTCAAGAAAAAAGTGCATAGAGTGACCTTCCTGCTGGGAGCGCGTACCGCAAATGACTTGTTACGCATGGAAGCTTTTAAGGGTTACGGTGATGTGTATGTAACCACAGAAGATGCTTCTTTGGGTGAAAAAGGATTTGTTACGCAACATTCTTTGCTCCAACAACAAAATTTTGATTTTATCTATACGTGTGGTCCTACTCCCATGATGCAGGCAGTGGCCCGCTATGCCAAGGAAAAGGGCATTCCTTGTGAGGCCTCTTTGGAAAATACGATGGCATGCGGACTGGGTGCTTGTCTCTGTTGTGTAACCGATACCCAACATGGGCACAAATGTGTATGCTCTGATGGACCGATATTTAATATAAATGAATTGAAATGGTAAATCTACAGGTAAAAATAGGCGGGCTGACGCTAAAAAATCCGGTTATGACGGCTTCCGGTACCTTTGGATATGGTACGGAATATGCTGATTTCATTGACCTTTCCCGTTTGGGAGGAATCATTGTGAAAGGTACGACACTGCATCACAGGGAAGGAAATCCTTATCCCCGCATGGCAGAAACCTCTTCGGGAATGCTTAATGCAGTAGGTCTGCAAAACAAGGGAGTTGATTATTTTATAGAGCATATTTATCCGGAAATCAAATCTTTTGATACGAATGTGTTAGTCAATGTATCAGGTTCGTGTATAGAGGATTATGTAACGACGGCTGAAAAAATAGACGCATTGGAGAAAGTACCTGCCATAGAGCTAAATATTTCCTGCCCGAATGTCAAACAAGGTGGTATGGCATTCGGTACTTCTGCCAAAGGAGCGGCAGAAGTAGTGGCTGCTGTTCGCAAGGCCTATCATAAAACCCTGATTGTAAAACTTTCGCCCAATGTGACTGATATTACAGAAATAGCCAAAGCTGTCGAAGCGGAAGGTGCAGACTCTGTATCGCTCATTAATACACTGTTAGGAATGGCTATCAATGCGGAAAAACGTCGTCCGGTACTGTCTACCGTAACGGGTGGGCTGTCGGGAGCGTGTGTGAAACCGATTGCCTTGCGTATGGTGTGGCAGGTGAGTCGTGCGGTTAAAATTCCTGTAGTCGGACTGGGAGGTATCATGAATGCGACAGACGCTATAGAGTTTATGCTGGCAGGTGCAACGGCTGTGCAGATTGGTACGGCCAATTTTATTGACCCAGCTGTGACGGTTAAAGTGGTGGAAGGAATGGAAGATTATCTCCAACGTCATGGCATGACCGATGTTAATCAGCTTATCGGAGCTTTGGAAATTTAGGCATTGGAAAGGTTGTCCATGATAATGGATATTTGATATGGCCATTTCTTATGATAGTATTTATACAGGATATGCGTAAAATGTCATCTGATATCAAACTTCAGCCTTATTTTTCATCTCTCTCAACTGGATATGCAAAAACTCCCGTTGCGGGATTGTCGTTAACAGTAACTTTCTGATAACAGAATATATTATTTAATAGCGATGCCCTTTGAAAGAATACGAAAAATCTTCAAAGGGCACTTTTAATTCCTTTCTATCTCATGAAAGCTCATGTGTGTCTATAAAAAATCCGAACTATAGGATTTTGTTCGTTTACATCAACGAATATACTAGGTTTCGCCTAAAATAAATCATATCTTTTAAAACTTTTCCATTCTCTATTATTGGATGAACATAGTTCTTTGTAAAAAAGTCAGGAATTGTATGTGAATAGTAAAAACCACAACTTTTATAGAAGGAAACAGTTTGTATACTATCTCCTGTACCAACTATAATTGATTTAAATCTATTCGCATAATGTGTGCAAAGAAAATTGACCATTCTTTTGCCATATCCTTTCCTTTGGTGTTGTAAGGATACTGCCAGATTTTTTAATTCGCAAATGTCGTTTCCCTCATCGGTAATAACAGCAGAACAGATGGGCTCGTTTTCTGAATCATACATAACAAACATTTCTCCTCTATCCAAATAGCGGTCTATCATTGATTCTTGTTCATCTGCCAATAGTAGAAGGTTCAAATATTTTTTCTTGTCTACTATTATTTTGTCAATTCTCATTTTCTGCAATTTAATGTTAAGTTGTCCAGAGCTATTATAACTATGTATGGTAAGTTCTATCATATACTTGCCCATATGCAATATTCGCGAAAATCCCGAACATATGCAAACAATGATTGGGTAATATTGATTACTCCCGAAAAAAACATTACTTTTGCTACTCCATTACAAAGAATATGAAGCAGAACAGACAACAGATAAATAAAACCTTTCGCTTTCGGCGTTTTAGCCGTAAGGCTTATGCTGTCTTTGCCTCGCTCCATAAACAAGTTACGATAGGTCGCCTTCATGTACAGGCTGCTGATGCGTCGTTGAATAAACAGTCAACGTTCAAAATATTCAAACATTCACAATACATGACTTTAGAATCAATCAAGCAACGGGTGCTGGCGGGTAGTGACATATCGCTCGAGGAAGCATTGTGGTTAGCAGGACTGACCGACCGTGAAGCGCTCTATGATGCAGCGGCGCAAATAACAGCTGCACGGGCCGGCAAGGCATTTGACATGTGTTCCATTATCAATGCCAAATCAGGACGTTGCCCGGAAAACTGCAAGTGGTGTGCACAATCTATCCACCATCAAACTCATATCGAAGAATATCCCCTCCTTCCCAAAGAAGAATGCCTCAGACAGGCAATTTACAACGAAAAACAAGGTATCGCACGTTATTCTCTCGTCACCAGCGGACGAAAACTGGATTCCCACCAATTGGCCCAACTTGCCGAAACCGTGCGTTACATTCGTGAAAATACTTCCATTGAAATTTGTGGCTCATTAGGACTTCTCACCGAGGACCAATTGCGTACGCTTCACGACGCAGGAATGACCCGTTATCATTGCAATTTGGAGTCGGCACCGTCCTATTTTCCTAATTTATGCACCACGCATACCATTCCCCAAAAGATGGAAACGCTCAAGGCGGCACAACGTGTCGGAATGGATGTGTGCAGTGGAGGTATTATTGGTATGGGTGAAACGCTCGAACAGCGTATTGAAATGGCTTTCCTGCTTAGGGAATTGAATGTGAAATCGATACCGCTCAATATTCTTTCACCTATTCCGGGTACTCCGTTGGAACATACGCCGCTTCTTTCGGACGAGGAAATACTCACCACAGTGGCCATTTATCGCTTTATTCATCCTACTGCCTATTTGCGTTTTGCTGGCGGACGGGCACGATTGTCGGACGAAACGGTGCGCAAGGCTTTTCGTATTGGCATTAACTCGGCTATTGTGGGTGACTTGCTTACTACGCTGGGTGCCAAAGTGGAGGAAGACAAGAAACGCACTGTGGAATCGGGTTATTTTTTGCCAGACCATACATTGTTTGACAGGCAGCATTTGTGGCATCCATATACATCAACAACCAATCCGTTGCCGGTCTATGAAGTACAGTCGGCAGAAGGAGCTACCATCACGTTGGCTGACGGTCGTAAACTGATTGAAGGCATGTCCTCCTGGTGGTGCATGGTGCACGGGTATAACCATCCTGTGCTCAACAAGGCTTTGCGGGAGCAATCGGAAAAGATGGCGCATGTCATGTTCGGTGGATTGACCCACGAGCCGGCCATCCGTTTGGCAAAGATGCTCTTGCCTCTGGTGCCTCACAGCATGCAGAAGATTTTTTATGCCGATTCGGGTTCGGTGGCAGTAGAGGTGGCATTGAAAATGGCTGTGCAATATTGGTTTGCCGCAGGACAGCCGCAGAAGAACAATTTTGTAACCATACGCTCCGGTTATCATGGCGATACTTGGAATGCCATGTCGGTTTGTGACCCAGTAACGGGCATGCACAGCCTGTTCGGTTCGGCTTTGCCGGTAAGGTATTTTGTTTCTTCGCCCCAATCCCGTTTTGGTGGGGAATGGATGCCAGAAGATATTGAACCGCTCCGTCAGTTGATAGAACAGCAAAAAGACAACTTGGCGGCACTTATACTTGAACCGATTGTGCAAGGAGCAGGTGGAATGCGTTTCTACCATCCGGAATATTTGCGGCAGGCTGTTCAGTTGTGCCGTGAAAACAATATACTGGTCATCTTTGATGAGATTGCTACCGGTTTTGGACGTACAGGCAAGCTGTTTGCTTGGGAACATGCAGGTGTGGAACCTGACATTATGTGCATTGGTAAGGCACTCACGGGTGGTTATATGACCTTCTCGGCGGTTCTCGCTTCCAATAAGGTAGCCGACATGATTTCCAATCATTATCCGTATGCCTTTATGCACGGACCTACGTTTATGGGTAATCCGTTGGCGTGTGCGGTGGCTTGTGCTTCTTTGCAGTTGTTGATGGATTCCGATTGGCAATCCAATGTGAAGCGTATTGAAGCACAGCTCCAACGTGAGCTGGAGCCTGCACGCAAGTTGCCGCAGGTGGCTGATGTGCGTGTATTGGGTGCCATTGGAGTGATAGAAACCAAACAACCGGTTGATATGGCTTACATGCAAAAGCGTTTTGTGGAGGAAGGTGTCTGGGTACGCCCGTTCGGTAAACTGGTTTACATCATGCCGCCTTTCATCATTAAGGAAGAAGAATTGTCTCGTCTTACGGCTGCGCTCGTAAAAATTGTGTCTGAGCTATGAATCCGATAGAAAACATGCAACATGTTTTGGAACAGTTGCAACAGTCGGGCAATTTTCGTTCCTTGCCTTCGGTGGTTTATGATGGCCGTTGGGTAACGAATGCAGAGGGGGTACGGATGCTCAATCTGGCTTCCAATGATTATTTGGGCCTGGCCAATGAGTTGTCTTTGCGTGAGGAATTTCTGTCGGAAATGACGCCTGCAGCTTTTGAACCGACCTCTTCTTCCTCTCGTTTGCTTACAGGCAATAAGACGGCGTTTGTGGACTTGGAAAATCAGTTGGCGCAGATGTTTCAGACGGAAACTGCGCTTACCTTTAATAGCGGTTATCATGTCAATACGGGCTTGCTTCCTGCAGTGGCTGATGCCAATACGGTTATCTTGGCTGATAAACTGGTGCATGCCAGCTTGATAGACGGTATACGGCTGTCAGCGGCTAAAGCAGTGCGCTACAAACACAATGACTATACCCAGTTGGAGAGGCTTTTGCGGCAATATGCGTCAAGTGCCTCTCAGATTATAATTGTTACGGAAAGTGTGTTCAGTATGGATGGTGATGTGGCGGACTTGCCCCTTTTGGTCCAACTGAAAAAACAATACGATAATGTGTTGCTTTATGTAGATGAGGCGCATGCCTTTGGTGTGCGTGGTGCTCAAGGATTGGGATATGCGGAGGAAACGGGTACAATGGGCGATATAGACTTCTTGGTGGGCACTTTCGGAAAGGCGGTAGCATCTGCGGGTGCCTATTGGGTTGGCAAGCAGATAATAAAAGATTTTCTGGTCAACCGCATGCGGACTTTCATTTTCACAACGGCACTTCCACCTGTGTGTGCCCAATGGACGGGGTTCATGCTCCGTCACTTCCCTGCTTTTGTAGAACGCCGTCAGAAGTTGGCAGAATTGACTTCCGCACTGTCCCGTGGTTTGGAAGCAAAAGGTTATCCGGCATTGTCACAAAGCCATATCGTTCCGCTGATGGTGGGCGACAGCAAAGAGGCGGTGCGATTGGCGCAATGCCTGCAACGAAAAGGTTTTTATGTCATGCCGGTTCGTCCGCCCACAGTGCCGGAGGGCACATCGCGCATTCGCATTTCCCTAACAGCCGATGTTACGCTTTCCGAAGTGGAGGCATTCTTGTCTAATGTACCAATGGCATCTGAGGTGATGAAAGGAGGCGGCCGATGAAGCAGGTTTTTTTGAAGAAGGAAGGCACGCCCGTCCTGACGCTTTTCTTTGCAGGGTGGGGCATGGATGAACATCCTTTCATGCATTTGCCCTTTTCGAGCGATGTGCTGATGTGCTATGATTATACTACCCCTGATTTTGATGTTCAGTTGCTGGATGGTTATCAGGAAATACGCTTGGTGGCATGGTCTATGGGTGTGTGGCAGGCGGCTTGTGTATGGCAGAATTTGGGTTTGCCGGTTACTCATGCCATTGCATTCAATGGTACGCCCACACCGGTGCATGCTTCCATGGGAATAGCGCCTGAAATTGCTGTGCCTACTTGTGAGCGTTTGGACCAGCGCAATTTGGACAAGTTCCGTCGTCGTATGTGTGGTTCAGTGGCGTATGCCGCTTTTATGCAAAATGCTCCTGTGCGTTCGGTGGAAGACTTGAAAACGGAATTAGGGGCTATCATTACCCGCTCATTACAGTTGCCTGTACCTCAATGTCCTTGGAACATGGCATGGATTGGAAAGGGTGATTTGATTTTTCTACCGCAAGCCCAGCATTTGGCTTGGCAAACCGAAAATGTTCCTTATGTTGATGTTGATGTGGCACATTATGATGCGCAATTGTTACAACAACTTCTAACTGTTTTTTCATGGACAAACAATTGATAGCTGACCGTTTTTCGCGCGCTTGTTTCACCTATGAGCGTCAGGCTTTGGCTCAGCAGACCATTGCCCATAATATGCTGCAACTCATGTTGGACCATCATCTTCCTGTGGGTACAGCTATGGCAGAGTTTGGTTGTGGAACAGGCTTCTTTTCGCGCTTGATTTGTGAGCATTTTCGCCCTTCTTCTCTGTTGCTCAATGACCTGTCTTCGGCTATGGAAGGTTGTGTGGCTTCATTGTTGAACGACCATGTTTCTTTTCGTGCTTTCGATGCGGAAACGGGCGACTTTCCACAAGTGCAGATATTGTGTTCATGCTCTGCCTTGCAGTGGTTTGTCCATCCGGAACGTTTTTTTGAACGTGTGCGCCGCTGTCTGCTGCCCGATGGCTGGTTGGCATTCTCTACTTTTGGGCCTGACAATCTGCAGGAGATACGGACTTTGACAGGCAAAGGGCTCACTTATCCGGATATGAATGACTTGCAAGCCATGCTCGAACCTTTTTATGACCTGTGTTATATTGGCGAGGAACGCATTGCCCAAACCTTTTCTACACCTATGCAAGTGTTGCGCCACATTAAGGAAACGGGAGTGAATGCAACAGCTCCACACCGTTTTACATCTACCTCACTTACGCGTTTCTGTGCTGATTATCAAGAACGTTTCCATGATGAAGAAGGAAATGTTCATTTAACTTATCACCCTATTTATGTATTGGCAAAAATCAAGTAATATGAAAGACAATGTCTATTTTTTCAGTGGCATCGACACGGATGCTGGCAAGTCCTATGTAACGGGCTATTGGGCTAAATGCCTTATGGAACAAGGCGTAAAGGTGATTACGCAGAAATTGGTGCAGACGGGCAATCGTGATGTATCGGAAGACATCGAATTGCACCGCCGCATTATGGGAATATCTTTTACGCCGGAGGACGAACAGAAACTGACCATGCCCGAAATCTATTCTTATCCTTGTTCACCACATTTGGCAGCACGCATAGACAATCGCCCGATTGATTTTGATAAAATTCGTAGGGCAACAGAAATATTGAGCGACCGCTATGAAGTGGTGCTCCTTGAAGGCGCTGGTGGTTTAATGGTGCCGCTTACAGAAAATTTGCTCACGATTGACTATATCGCCCAGCATGATTATCCTTTGATGTTTGTGGCTTCCGGCAAATTGGGTAGCATCAACCATGCTCTGCTGAGTCTGGAGGCTGTGCAGCGTAGAAACATTCGTCTGCATACATTCTTCTATAATCTTTATCCTACTTTGGCCGATACCACTATTCAAGACGACACACTGGAATATTTGCGCAATTATGTGTCCAAGCATTTTCCCGATGCACATTTTGAAGTGGTACCAGTTTTGAAATAATGGTGGGTGAAAAGAATATGACCCAAAAGTTGTTTATTTCTGCGTTTCCAAAATTGGAGAATAAGGGTCGATATTCTTTCAGACTTTTTTCTGTTAGTTTCAATCTTATTTTGTCATTAATGTAGTTATACTTGACAAATTCTGTTTAGAGCTATTCAATGTCATTTCATCTTTTGTTACTTGTAGTAGTTTTCTTGTTATTCTGAAAATATTTGTTATTGTGAATGGTTAAGTTGTTTTTTGACGGGCTTTTGATGATTCTCTTTTTGTTTGGTTTTCAGATGATTAATGTGATGTAGATTGTGTAATTTAGAAAAGAAGACGTTTTAAAAATCAAATGATCTTAAAAGCTTTTTATAGTTGTGTTTTTACTACACGAAAGTTAGTGTTTGTGAATTTTGCAAGAAAACAAATAACTTGTTCGTGTTGTATAGCACGTAAATTTGTAATAAAAATATTGTAGGAAATAAACGATTATATTATCTTTGTCGATGAAACATCTTTCTTTTTTTAAAAGAATGTGTCGTGAATTTTAAAACTTATTACTAGGTGCATAAATAATATGGTAATTAAAGGAACACTTAATTTGCATGAGGTTCAGTCTATAATTGAGGATGGGTGCAAGATCGAAATTGATGAAAAAGTACGGAAAAGAGTGGAGGAATCCTTTTCTTTTCTGACTTCTTTTGCTAAAGACAAGGTAATATATGGTATTAATACGGGATTTGGCCCAATGGCCCAATGGCGTATTGATGATAAAAATCTCAAAGAACTTCAATATAATATTATAAGAAGTCATTCTGTTGGGGTCGGAGAACCTTTGTCTGTTAGGTGTGTGCGTGCAGCTATGCTTTCGCGGCTTATGACTTTTTTGCAGGCGCATTCAGGTGTTAATATTCAGACATGTGATTTGTTGGTGGATTTTCTAAATTGTGGTATATATCCAGTGATACCACAACATGGTAGTGTGGGAGCAAGTGGTGATTTGGTTCAATTAGCTCATATAGCATTGGCTCTGATTGGAGAAGGAGAGGTTTTTTACAAAGGAAGCAGGCGAAATACAGAAGATGTGTTGTCGGAATTGAATATAGTCCCTTTACAAATGTATACGCGTGAAGGTTTGGCAGTGACAAATGGGACGGCGGTAATGACGGGTATAGGCTTGGTGAATCTTTTAAATGCGAAGCGATTGCTTACTTGGTCATTGAAGGCTTCTGTTTTAATGAATGAAATAGCATCTTCCTATGATGATTTGATGTCAGAGGTTCTTAATGGAGTGAAATGTCATCCTGGACAGCAAATAGTTGCGGCTAAAATGAGAGAGATTGCAAAAGGTAGCAAAATGTTGTTGGATAGGGAAAAGGAACTATATCATAAAAATGATGAGGATATTTTTAAACATAAAGTGCAACCTTATTATTCATTGCGCTGTATACCTCAGATATTAGGACCTGTGTTGGACGCATTGATAAATGCGAAAAGAGTGTTGATAGACGAATTGAATTCGGCTGATGATAACCCAATTGTTGATTCACAAAATAAGATGGTTATCCATGGTGGTAATTTTCATGGTGATTATGTGTCGTTTGAAATGGATAAACTTAAAATTGCTGTGACTAAAATGACTATGCTTGCAGAACGTCAGATGAATTATTTGTTTCATGATCGCATCAATGGCATATTGCCTCCATTTGTTAATTTAGGTGTTTTGGGATTGAATTATGGTATGCAAGCAATGCAGTTTACTGCAACTTCTACAACAGCAGAATGCCAAACACTTTCTAATTCGATGTATGTTCATTCTATACCGAATAATAATGATAATCAGGATATTGTGTCAATGGGAACAAATTCGGCTTTGATTTGTCAGCATGTAATTGATAATAGTTTTCAGGTTCTTGGGATTCATATGATTGCATTGGTTCAGGCTGTAGACTGTTTGAAGATTGCTGATAAATTAGCTGTGGAAACACGTGATTTATATGAAAAAATACGTGATATAGTTCCCGTATTTGTGGAAGATTTGCCAAAATACAAAGAAATAGATGCTGTTATAAGATTTCTTAAAAACAACTAATGATAGAAATATGAATGAAATCAAGTATGCATTAATAACTGGGGCTAGTAGAGGAATTGGTTGTGCGATAGCAAAGTTATTGGCAAAGCGTGGTTATGCTGTAATTATTAATTACGTCACTAATGCAGGTGCGGCTCAGGAAACGTTTGAAGAAATTGTGAGTGCTGGAGGGATAGCTGAGTTGTTGCCTTTTGATGTGAAAGATGGAAAGGCAACTTTAGATGCTATAGCATTGTGGAAATCTCGGCATGAAAAAGAATATATATCTGTTTTAGTAAATAATGCAGGTATCCGTAAAGATAATTTGTTGATGTGGATGCCTGAGGAGGATTGGCGGAATGTTATATCAATCTCATTAGATGGTTTTTTTAATGTGACGCGGCCATTGTTAAAAGATATGTTGGTAAACAAATGGGGGCGAATTGTAAATATAGTCTCCTTGTCTGGAATTAAAGGTATGCCTGGACAGACAAATTATTCAGCAGCAAAGGGTGGGGTGATTGCAGCAACAAAGGCTTTGGCTCAAGAGGTTGCTAAAAAACGAGTTACGGTAAATGCAGTGGCGCCTGGCTTTATCAAGAGCGACATGACTGCAGACTTGAATGAAATGGAATTAAAAAAAATAGTGCCTGTTGGACGTTTTGGAGAACCTGCAGAAGTGGCTGAGCTTGTTGCTTTCTTAGTGTCAGACGCGGCTGCGTATATCACAGGAGAAGTAATATCAATAAACGGAGGAATTTATACTTAATATGGCAGATAGAGTAGTAATAACAGGAATGGGCATCTACTCCTGTATTGGGAAAAATAAAAATGAAGTTGTACGTTCTTTGTACGAAGGACGATCTGGTATTGGTCTTGCACCGGAACGGAAAGAAATGGGATATCGGTCATCTTTGTGTGGTATATTAGAAAAGCCTGATTTGAAAGGGCTGCTTGACCGTCGTCAGAGATTGTGCTTGTCAGAACATGGACAATATGCCTATGTAGCAACTGTGGAAGCTCTTGAGCAAGCAGGTATTGATAAGGACTATTTGCTTAACAATGAAGTCGGGATCCTGTATGGCAATGATAGTAGTGCAGAAGCAGTTATTAGTGGTGTAGATGTTATTCGAGAGAAAAAAAATACAGTTTTAGTAGGTTCAGGAAACATATTTCAATCCATGAACTCAACTGTAACAATGAATTTGTCAACCATATTTAATTTAAGGGGCATTAATTTTACTATTGCAGGAGCATGTGCGAGTGGTTCACATGCAATTGGTATGGGCTACTTATTGATTAAACAAGGTTTACAAGAGTGTGTTATATGTGGTGGAGCTGAGGAGGTTAATAAATACTCGGTGGGAAATTTTGACGCTTTAAATGCTTTCTCTATGCGTATGGATGAACCAAGCAAGGCTTCAAGACCTTTTGATAGGCATCGTGATGGTCTTGTACCGAGTGGTGGGGCTGCAACGCTTGTTCTTGAAAGTTACCAGTCGGCAGTAAAAAGGGGGGCAACTATTTTGGGGGAGATTGTGGGGTATGGTTTTTCATCCAATGGTCATCATATATCGGTCCCGAATGTAGATGGACCAAAGCGTTCCTTGTTGATGGCAATTCGCGATGCTCAGATTGATATTAGTGACATTAAATATGTAAATGCTCACGCTACATCGACACCAATAGGAGATTTTAATGAAGCAAAGGCTATCGCCGAAGTTTTTGGAACCTGTAAGCCGTATGTGGCTTCGACAAAATCGCTTACTGGCCATGAAATGTGGATGGCAGGTGCAAGTGAGGTGGTTTATTCTATGTTAATGATGCAGCACGATTTTATTGCTGCAAATTTAAACTTTGAAGAACCTGATGAGGCATCTGCAAAAATTAATATACCTACTCGTAGAATCGATGTGAAATTTGATACTTTTCTGAGTAATTCATTTGGATTTGGAGGTACAAATTCTACATTGGTAATAAGAAAGTTAAGATAGCTGTTTGGTAAATTGTATGTACTCAAGTCTTTATTTTGGTATCGGCTTGAATGCTAATGAATAATATAAATAAACTACAAAATAAGAAATATGACTTTAGAAGAAATTATGGAAAAAGCAAGTGTTGTGCTTGCAGAAGAATTTGAAATTGATGTTGCTGATATTACTCCTGATGCGTCTTTAAAAGAAACATTAGGACTCGATAGTCTTGATTTGGTGGATGTTGTTGTGCTAATAGAGCAAAATTTTGGCGTTACGCTTACAGGACAGGATTTTGTTGGTATAAAGACATTTGAGAACTTTTACGAATTGCTCAATCGTAAAATTAATGGCTGATAATGTTGACACGAACTGGAGTGGTAAATCCCGAGGAGGAAAATGTGGGTATCAATTCTTTATAAGTGTTATTCGGCACTTAGGAGTTAGATGTGCTTATGCGTTTCTGGCTTTAATTGTAGTGTATTTTATACCTTTTGCTCCCAAAGCAACAAAAGCAATCTGGTTATATAATCGGAAAATAAGGGGAAAAGGTCTTTTTTCTGCTTTAAAAGAACTATACTGTCATTATTATGTTTTTGGTCAGACACTTATTGATAAAATTGCGATGCAAGCGGGTTTGTCCTCTTACTATCGGTATCAATTTGATAATTATGACCGATTTTTAGATGTTCTTAATAAAGGAACTGGTGTGGTGATGATTGGTGCTCACGTCGGTTGCTGGGAGGCAGGAGCAACCTTTTTTGGTGTTTATGGTAGGAAAATAAATATTCTCATGCTTGATGCCGAGCACCAGAATATTAAGGAGGTTCTTAATAAAAATACAGAACGAAAGAATGATTTTAAAATTATAGCGCTCAATGAAGGTATCTTGGATGCGATGATACAGATGAAAATAGCCTTGAATAATGGTGAATACATTTGTTTCAATGGTGATAGATTTATGAAAACGGATAATATTGCTCCAGTAGAATTTATGGGACAATTGGCTTTATTTCCTCTAGGGTTATTTAAGATTGCAAGTAAATGTAATGTACCTGTTGTTTTTTATTATGCAATGCGAGAACCGCATTGTACATATAGGTTTATTTTTGAAGAACCTCAGATGGGAAAAAGAAATACCCCAGAGAATCTTCAAAAACAATATGTGAAGTCTTTGGAAAGAATAATAAAGACTTATCCAAGGCAATGGTTTAATTTTTATGATTTTTGGAATTCTGACAAGAAAGTATAATATATTATGAAACTAGCACAACCTATAGCAGAAATTTATTCGAAAGAACAGAAAACTGCTTTGGAAGCACAACGGCTTGCTCAAGAAATCTCATTTGGGCCTATTGTTTTTCAAGTTTCTCGTTTAATGGTGAAATTTGGTATTTTTGAATACCTGTCCAATCACTATGAAGGTGTGTCTCAGCAAGAAGTGGTGATGCACACAAGACTGAGTAATTATGCTGTACAAGTTCTTTTAGAAGCTTCTTTGTCGATAGGGACGGTTTTGACAAAGGATGATAAGTTTTTTCTTTCAAAGGCAGGTTGGTTTTTGCTGAATGATCCAATGGTTAAGGTGAACATGGATTTTAATCATGATGTTAACTATTGGGGGCTTTTTTATTTGGAAGAGGCTTTGTTGGAAGGAAGGCCAGCAGGCCTGCAGGTATTTGGTAACTGGTCTACAATATATGAAGGTTTATCAAGTTTGCCAGAGCAAGTGAAAAAAAGCTGGTTTGCTTTCGACCATTTTTATTCGGATGAATCTTTTGCTGCCGCATTAAATATTGTGTTTGATGGAGAGAGGCCTGTAAAGCGATTGTTGGATGTGGGAGGAAATACTGGTCGCTGGGCATTGCGCTGTGTCGGCTATAATAGGGAGGTTGAAGTGACTATAATGGATTTGCCCCAACAGCTTGAGATGATGTATAAACAGATTGCAGGCAAAGATGGAGCAGAACGGATTCATGGATATGGATGTAATTTGTTGGACGAGAATGTCAAGTTTCCGACGCCTGCGTTTGATGTAATATGGATGAGTCAGTTCTTGAATTGTTTTTCTGAATCTGAAATTGTGAGTATCTGTCGCCGTGCCGCAGAGTCAATGGATGAACATTCACGACTCTATGTGATGGAAACTTTTTGGGATAGGCAGAAATATGAGACAGCTGCTTATTGTCTGACCTTGACTAGTGTGTATTTTACTGCATTGGCAAATGGCAACAGCAAAATGTATCATTCGGATGATATGATACGGTGTCTGAATGAGAGTGGTCTTGAGCTTGAAAGAATTGTAGATAATCTGGGCTTGGGACATTCTATAATGATTTGTAAAAAAAGAAATGGATAATATAGTAGATCTTATTCCACAAAGGGCTCCTATTATTATGGTAGATGAGTTCATGGGTATGGAGGGTAATCATTCTAAAACCCGTCTGCTAGTCAAAGAGGAGAATATTTTTGTTAATGATGGACTATTGACGGAATGTGGATTGATAGAACATATCGCCCAGTCTGCTGCTGCACGGGTTGGATTCATCTTTAAGCATAAGAATCTACCGATTCCGATTGGGTATATTGGTGCTGTGAATGATTTCATACTATTGTCTAATCCTAAAAAAGGGGATTTGATAGTGACTGATATTGAAATTATAACGGAAGTATTGAATATTACACTTATTCAGGCTCATTGCTACGTGGAAAACGAGTTGGTAGCGTCTAGTAAAATGAAAATATTTTTAGAAACCAATGAAGCGTAATCGAAAAATAGGAATCCTGTTGCCATCTCTAAGTTCTACAACTAAAATATTGGTGCGATTTAGTGAGGTTGATTCAATGCGGGTGGTTTGGCATGGTGAGTATGTACGCTATTTTGAGGATGGTAGGGAAGAATTTGGCCGTGAATTTCCAGGTCTTGGATATATGGATTTTTTTGCTAACGGCTACACGGCTCCCATTGTGGATTTGCAAGTTCAGTACATATCCCCATTGAAAGTAAATGATGTAGCTGTCATAGAAACCCGCTTTATGGAAACGGCCGCTGCAAAAATCTGTTTTGAGTATATTATTCGTCGACAAAGTGATGGGGCCTTGGTTGCAAGAGGAAGTTCTGTTCAGGTTTTTATTAATGGAAAAGGAGATATGGAGTTGACCAATCCTGTTTTTTATGAAGAATGGAAGAAACGATGGCTAACAAAAAAATAAATATTTATGTCGGTGCTACTGCCATGCGGACATGTCTTGGTGATAAAAACGAGACATTGGTAGCTATGCGTAGTAATGTATCGGGTTTGAAATATAACGATACTTTCAAAATGTATGTAGGTTCTTCCTCTATAAAAAGTATGAAGGGTTTTACGCGTTTTGAATCAATGGTTATCGAACAAATTTCTAATGTGTTGCTTCAATCGGGTCTGCATCTTTCCAATGAAGATTGTCAACTTGTCATTTCCACCACCAAAGGAAATGTTGAGTTGTTGGCAGACAATAGCAACGATATCCCAGAACAGGCTTTTTTGTACACCTCTGCACAAACTATAGCGGATTATTTCAACAGCTAC
Organism: Candidatus Gallipaludibacter merdavium; assembly: GCA_017694875.1. GTDB lineage: Bacteria > Bacteroidota > Bacteroidia > Bacteroidales > Paludibacteraceae > Gallipaludibacter > Gallipaludibacter merdavium. The sequence continues at coordinate 20,537 of JADIMG010000035.1, read as the reverse complement.
AACCAACCGATTGTTATTTCCAATGCATGTATATCGGGTGTATCTGCTTTTGTTATTGCACGTGATAGATTGCTTTCGGGAGCATGTAAACATGCAATTGTTGTTGGATGTGATGTTTTGAGCGAATTTATAACATCGGGGTTTGCTTCTTTCAAGTCGGTTAGTTCCAATCCATGTAAACCATATGATGCTGAACGCGATGGTTTGACATTGGGAGAAGCTTGTGGTGCTGTTGTATTGTCTGTGGAACCCACTCAGGCTGAAAAACCTTATATCTATTTGTCAGGAGGTGCAATTAGTAATGATGCCAACCATATTTCAGGTCCGTCCCGAACTGGCGATGGATTGTACTATGCGATGATGAATGCTTTGGCTGAGGCGGGTGTTACGAGTGAAGATGTTGGATTCGTGAATGCACACGGAACGGCTACCCGATATAATGATGAGATGGAAAGCAAGGCGATTGCTTGGGCTGGATTAGCCTTAAAACCATTGAATGGCATCAAAGGATACATTGGGCATACTCTTGGTGCATCAGGGGTGGTGGAGGCAATTGTGTGTATGGAGGAACTCCGCTTGGGGTTCCTTTTGGGTACGAAAAATCTTATTGCCTCAGATGCTTCATGGAATTTGAAGGTATCGCCTGAATGCCAACGTTTTACACAACAATGTTGTTTGAAAACGGCATCTGGATTTGGTGGTTGCAATGCTGCAATTGTGTTGGATATGAAAATGCGTGATACATTTCGTGAAGGACAAGTTTCTGTACCCCAAGTAGTAGCGCATTATCAATTGCCAGCTTCAGATCGTCCATTTGCGGAGTATATCCGTACCCTATTTAAGTCATTGGGCGAAGACAATATGAAATTCTACAAGATGAGTGACATGAGCAAAGCTCTTTATGTTGCTGTAGAAAAATTGTTGGCCATTGAAGGTTTTGAAGAAGTAGAACCAACGCGTAGGGCGATTATATTGGCTAACAGGTCGGCTTCATTGGATTCGGATTGGAGTCATCAACAAATTTTGAATAAGCGGCTACCGGAAGGAACTTCACCTGCGGTTTTTGTATATACATTGCCCAATGTTTCAGCTGGGGAAATATGTATACGACATAAAATGCAAGGTGATAATACATTTTTTATAGAGAATCAAGATTCTGGAATAGCTGAGAGATATGCACGTAGTCTTATAGTTAACAATCATGCTGATGTGGTTATTTGTGGTTGGTGCGAATATCTCAAGGGACATTGGAATGTGAATGTTAAACTTTTAAAGAAAATATACAATGGAACAATTGATTCAGGAATTAAAAGAACATTTGATTGAAGAATTAAATTTAGAGGAAATGACGCCTGCAGATATTGATGAAGAAGCTCCTTTGTTTGGTGATGGATTAGGACTTGATTCTATCGACGCTTTGGAGGTAATCTTAATTTTAGAAAAATATTATGGGGTGAAATTAGCTAATTCAGCAGAAGCAAAACCGGTTTTCTATTCAGTGAAAACACTTGCTGAATATATTATGCAACATCGTAACTAATTATTTATGAGAATTGTCGTCACGGGAGTTGGAATGGTATCTGCACTGGGAATAGGTGTAGACAAAAATCTTCTATCAATTCAACATGATGAAAGTGGAATTTCATTGTTCCCTAGAATACTTCATACAGACCATAAGATGCCGGTTGGAGAACTTCAGTTGACGAATGAACAACTTCATGAATTAGCAGAAATCCCTTTGTCAGCACATCTTTCTCGTACTGCATTGTTGGGAATTTTGGCTGTTAGAGAAGCTTTGAAGGATGCCAAGGTTGATACGGCAAAACGAATCGGTTTGGTTTCTTCCACTTCGGTGGGGGGTATGGATTTGACTGAGCACTTTTTTAAGTACTACATGGAGAATGATGCAACTGGACGGTTGCGCGATGTGAGGATGCATGATTGTGCAGCCAGTACTGAAGCTATCAAAAAATATTGTACTATTAATGCTTATACAACAACAATAAGTACTGCCTGCTCATCAGCAGCGAATGCTATTATACATGGTACTAAGTTGCTGATACATAATATTGTGGACTGTGTGGTGGTTGGTGGATGCGATGCTCTGAGTGCGTTTACGGTAAATGGTTTTGAATCCTTGAGGATTCTGGATGATAGACCCTGCCGCCCATTTGACAATAATCGAAATGGATTGAACTTGGGTGAAGGGGCTGGCTATCTGGTGCTGCAACGGGAAGAAGAGGTAGATTGGTTTTATGGCTATTTGGCTGGATTTTCCAACAAGAATGATGCTTATCACCAAACAGCTTCTTCTGCTACTGGTGATGGAGCTTATTATGCGATGCAGGAGGCTTTGAAAGTTGCTCGGCTGTTCCCGCAGGATGTCAGTTACATAAATGCGCATGGCACGGGAACCGGCAATAATGATGCTTCTGAGAGTGCTGCTTTTATTCGGCTTTTTGGAAAAAATGTTCCTCCGTTTAGCTCTACCAAGGGTTTTACTGGACATACTTTGGCTGCAGCTGGTGGTTTGGAAGCCGTCTTGTCAGTTATGGCTCTTAGGCATGGCATATTGTATCCAAATCACAATTATGAGACTCCTATGGAGTCTTATGGATTAGAACCTGTTACCCAATATACGCCCAATGTTGATGTGAAATGTGTTCTGTCAAATTCTTTCGGTTTTGGAGGAAATTGTAGTTCTTTGGTTTTTGTCAGATAGTCTTATGGAATGCTATGTGGATAAAATAAAAACGAATCGTGACATAACGACGGATATTAAGTTGTTGATTCCAGATGCGGCCTTAAGACGTCGTATGAGTCATATTGTCAAGACAGCAGTTGCCACTGCTGTGGAATGTCTGGATGGAGTGGATACAATCTCTTCACTGGATGCAATTATTACTGCTACCGGTTGGGGATGCCTTGAAGATAGTGAACGCTTCTTGCGGAATTTTATCGTAAACAACGAAAAGTTGTTGAATCCGACACCATTTATTCAGTCAACATTCAATACGGTAGGAAGCCAGATTGCTTTGCTAAAACATAATCATTGTTATAATGTGACATTTGTGAATCGGAGCCACAGTTTTGAAGATGCTTTATTGGATGCAATGATGCATATAGCCGATGGCGCATCAAATCGCATCTTATTAGGAGCTTTTGATGAACAGACACCGTCGCAACATAGGATAATGGAGCGTATGGGGCTATTTAGGAATATTCAGGATGGGGCTGGCGTCGTTTTTACTTTGATTACTGCGCAAAAAAGCGAACGTTCAATTGCACGGGTTACTGCCATCGATTTTCCTAACCATGGTTTGACAGAGAGTGAATGCATGAAATATGCATCATCTGACAATGCCATTCTGTTATACAATGTTTTCTCTAGGTATGGCTTGTTTCCCATTGCTTCTGCTTTTTGCTTTGCAGAAGCAATAGATTTGATCAGACAGTGTAAACAGGAAGTTATAGTCTACAATGAATATTTGGGTGCAACTCCAACAATAGTAAGACTGCAATGTATTGGCTAATATCTATAGGGATAATAGCTGTTTCCCTTTTTTTAGTTTGGGCATCGGCTGATATTGGTAGTAATATCTACCTGAAAACCATATGTAAAGGTACGATGGATAAGAAGTTCGTTGTGCTGACTTTTGATGATGGTCCTGATCCAGATATGACTCCGCTAGTATTGAATGTGTTAAAGGAATATAATGTAAAAGCAACATTCTTTTTGGTCGGCTGTAAGGTGGATAAATATCCAGAGATTGTTAAGCGTATTATTGCAGAAGGGCATAGTGTTGGCAATCACACATATAGCCATCAATGGAATTTTCCTTTGGGTAGTATGTCTGAAACGTACAAAGAAGTATTGAAATGTAATGAATCATTGGAATTACATTTGTCTCAGAGAATAAAATGGTTTCGTCCGCCTTTTGGGGTGACAAATCCGATCATAGGAAAAGTAGTGAAGGCAATGAACCTGATAGCAATAGGATGGAGTATTCGTTCTTTGGATACAAGGAGTGATAGGAGTAGGGAAAGGGTATGTGAGAATATAATCAGGAAACTTCACCCGGGTGCGATTGTTTTGTTGCATGATAGATGCAAACAGGCTGATGGGTTGTTACGAAACCTGATTCAGTCTGTTCTTGGTTTGGGATATACGATTGTTCCATTGGATAAATTAATAGGAGAGGATGACTATGAGAAGTAGCATAATAGTTTTGATGATGTTTTGGGTGCAAACCTTCTTTGTTTGTGCGCAAAATAAAGATTTGTTACAGCAATTTGAAGAAGAGATAAAAATAAAGAATAAGGAGGTTATAACGATAGAATGTAGCTTTACGCAGACGCAGCAATCGTCTGTATTTCTTGATCTTGTCAAGAAAAATGGTACTTTCTATTTTAAACAACCGGGTAGCATGTTGCTTCAGTTTGAGGAAGGGGACTATATCAAGATGAATGACAGTTGGTTTGAAATAAAAAATGCAAATAATTCCAATGTAACAAAGATTGCATCCAATCCGATGTTGAAGAATCTTAGAACGATACTTTCGGCCTGCGTAGTGGGGGATTTTATGGCGATGGCAAAGGAATTTGAGAATAATATTGAAAGAACTGCGGAAGAATGGGTCGTTACGATGTCATATAAAGGTGGCAAAAGGGTTTCCAAAATATATCGGATTGTTCTGCATTTTGACTCAAGGGATATGTCATTGAATCTTCTTAAATTGGAAGAAACCTCTGGCGACTATATCATGTATGAGTTTTATCAGAAAAAATTTAATGGTACCGTTGATGACAATCTGTTTTATATAGCCAAGTAAAATGATTTTAAAAGATAATTTTTATAGGATACTCAGTCTCGTAAACAATTCAGAAGGGGATTATTCCATTAAAGTTGAACTGGTTTCTAAGCATCCGATATTTTGTGGGCACTTTCCCGATAAGCCGGTGGTTCCCGGTGTATGTACCTTGACGGTCATTAAGGAATGTCTTGGTTTGATTTTGGGGCGTGATATTTCTTTTGTTTCTATAAAGGAGTGTAAATATCTATCAGTTTTGCTTCCGAAAGAGGGGTTGACGATAATCATCAATCTGACCATAACGGATGTAAGCAAGGTGCGGGCTTTGGTTGAAAGTGAGGGAAAACAGATTCTTAAATTGAGGGCAGCTATAAGCGAATGAATAAAGAGACAGATACATATAAAGAGCGGACTGCAAACTTACAATGTGTTGCCATAATACCAACATACAATAATGATGGAACAATTAGGCAGGTTATCTGTGATGTTCAGCACTATATAAGTGATATTATTGTTGTCAATGATGGCTCGACGGATAAGACGGCTGATATATTGCAGTCGATGGAAAACATCAAGGTAATCGGTTATACAGAGAATAAAGGTAAAGGATACGCCCTGAAAGTTGGATTACAAAAGGCGTATGAATTGGGGTATAGATATGCCATTACAATTGATGCAGATGGACAACATTTTGCCGATGACATTCCTGTTTTTGTCGATCGCATAGAACAAGTACCAGATAGTTTGCTGATAGGGAGCCGTAATTTGACTGCTGATAATATGCCTTCTAAGAATACATTCGCCAATAAGTTTTCTAACTTTTGGTACAAAGTGGAAACTGGGCGTTCGTTGTCTGATACACAATCTGGCTTTAGATTGTATCCATTGAGAAAGATACACAACATGAAGTTTTTGACTCGCCGTTATGAATTTGAAGTGGAAATTATTGTTCGGGCTGCATGGAAAGGAATTAATGTGGAAAATATACCGATAAAGGTTTATTACGCTCCTAAAGAGGAACGTGTTTCTCATTTCAGGCCTTTACAGGATTTTACACGAATTAGTATGTTGAATACCTTTCTTGTATTGATTGCTTTGTTGGTATATTATCCGTGGCGCTTTTTGCAGTGGCTGACATGGAGTAATATTAAGGACTTCTTTGATTCTCAAGTTATTCATAGTAAAGATTCTGACTTGAAAATGTCATTGGCCATGGGCTGGGGTGTCTTTTGTGGAATTATCCCGATTTGGGGTTATCAAATGATTTTTGCGGGCATTTCTGCACATTTCATGAAATTGAATAAAGTGATAACGGTTATTTTTTCCAATATAAGTATTCCGCCAATGATCCCATTTATATTATATGGTAGTTTGTTGCTAGGTGCATGGGTATTGGATATAGAGAATGCTTTCTCCTGGAAAACGGTTTCATTTGAATCGATTGGATTAGCCTTGGGACAGTATCTGGTTGGGAGTATTATTCTTGCCGTTATGGCTGGATGTATTGTTTTTCTGCTTGCCTTTTTGTTAATGACTTTATGTAAAAGAACGGTGCGTCATGAGTAGGCTTTTTGTTTACATATATTATTGGTTTGCTAATCATCGCAAATCGTTTTATGCAATCTTGTGTATATTGATAGGATTGTGTGCTGTCATGGCTTCTCAAATTACATTTCAGGAGGATATTTTGAGTTTTTTCAAGGGATCTGATGATAGAAAAAATGAACTGTTTCAGAATATACAGGCAAAAGATAAGATAATTATTATGCTTTCTGGAGCTGAACCAGATGAAATGATTGCTGCCGCTGAAATTCTTGAAGCCGATTTGGAGTCGCTTGTTGAGGATGGACTGATAAGTTCCATAAACGCCTATGCCGATGATAGAGTTGTGGATAATTATATATCATTTGTCTATGATTATCTTCCTATATTTTTGACAGACTCTGATTATGTGTTACTGGAAAATACAATTAGGGAGGAAGGTATAAACCAGGTTGTTGGCAATGTTTATCAACAAATGACCTCACTCACGGGATTATTTACGGCAGATGTTCTTCTACGAGATCCGTTGAATATAGGAACGCATATGCTGCAAAAAATTCAACAGTTCAATCCTGGAATGAAGTATGAGCTATATAATGGACGTTTATTCTCTGAAGATTTGTCCACGATGTTGATGTTTGTATTGCCTGCACATGGAATGGGAGATACAGGAAGGAATAATGTATTGGTGAAACATCTCGAAGAGGAGGAGAAAAAGGTGGAGATGCAGGGTGTAAATATGGAATATATTGGAGGCCCAATTGTAGCTGTCTATAATGCGAGACAGATTAAAAAAGATACCTGTCTGACGTTAGGATTGGCTTTGGTCATTATACTGACGGTAATTTTGCTCTCATTCAAAAATAAATGGGTCATACCACTAATAATGGTTCCTCCTGCATTTGGTGCTTTGTTTTCTTTGGCCGTTGTTTGGCTGATACAAGGGGAAATCTCTGCTATCGCAATTGGGGCAGGTACGGTGGTTTTGGGTATATCTTTGAGCTATTCTATGCATTTCATATCTCATTTGAATTATATCGCCTCCACTGAGAAAATTATTGAAGAATTGACTTTGCCGCTTACAATAGGCTGTTTTACAACTATTGGTGCTTTTGCTGCCCTTATTTTTACATCTTCCCCACTTTTGCAGGATATGGGGTTGTTTTCCGTTTTTGCGCTCATTGGGACAACTTTGTTCTGCCTTCTATTTTTACCACAATTTCTGAGGAGATATGATTCTTCTACCAAGAGTCGTTTGTTGCTGAAAATTGAGCAGATGGTTGGATATAGATATGAAAATAACAAATGGGTACTTTTGGTGATTGTGCTTGTTACTGTCGTGGCACTATTTTTCTATAGAAAAGTCCAATTTGATGACAATATGATGAATATCAATTATATGCCACAAAAGATAGTGGAGGCGGAAGAACGGTCTGTTGAAATTTTGGGTGATAATAGTGGTGACGTGTATTTGATTACAGGTAGTAGTGAATTGTCGGGAGTGGCTGATGAATATCAAAGATTGGCGGCATTGCTTTATGATTTCTCGCGTGAAGGAGTGGTGAATGATGTTGTGACGGTCTGTGATTTCTTGATCCCCATGGAAGAGCAAAAACGCCGTATCGTATTATGGAATCAATTTTGGGACAAAAATAGAGTAAGTACGTTGGCACAATTGAAAAAATCGGCACATAGCTATGGATTTACAGAAAATGCGTTTAAGCAATTCGAGCAGATGATTTGTAAAGAATATCAGGTTTGTTCTTATTCAAAAATAGAGATCGAGAATGTACCTGTTATATCAGAATGGATAAATTGTTCGGATAAAATGACCACTGTTTTAAGTCGTATATCCATTGATAATGCAAATAAAGGCAGAATATATGACGAGATAAATAAGTTGGAGAATACAGCCATAATAGATCGGGGATATTTTGCGACTCGGATGATTGAAGCGACTAGCAATGATTTCAATTATATTCTCTTAGTTTCATCCTTGATTGTATTCTTCGCTTTGTTTGTGTCCTATGGGCGTATTGAGTTGACATTGCTAACATTCTTGCCAATGCTTATCAGCTGGATTATCATTCTTGGATTGATGGCTATATTGGATATGAAGTTTAATATTGTAAACATTATATTGGCAACCTTCATCTTTGGTATTGGCGATGATTTTAGCATATTCATTATGGATGGATTGTTGCAGGAGTATAAAAACGGGAAGAAACTTCTTGGTGCACATAAAACCGCCATTTTCTTCTCTGCCTTTACCATTTTGGTGGGTATGGGAGTACTTATTTTCGCAAAGCATCCGGCTTTGAAGTCAATTGCATTAATTTCTGTGCTTGGTTTAGCTGTAGTTGTCGGAGTGGCATATACTGTGCAGCCCATGTTGTTCCGCCTGCTGGTTAGTTCACAAACAGAAAAAGGAGAATTCCCTTATACGCTGGGGAGTATCTTGAATACACTGCATTGTTTCTTATGGTTCCTTATTGGATGTATTATTTCTCAGCTTCTGATTGTTGTGCTTATACTTTTGCCGATAAGACGGAAGAGAAAGAAATATGTAATTCACGTCGTTATTTATTATTTTTCTCGCTTCATCCTTAAAACAGGAGTCGCCATTAAAGTGGTAAAACAGAATCCAATGAATGAAACATATCGGAAACCAGCGTTAATCATAGCGAATCATCAGTCTTTTTTAGATATTCTTTTATTGTTGTCAACAACACCTAAAATAGTAATGCTGACGAAAGATTGGGTATGGAATTCTCCTTTCTTCGGGTTTATTGTTCGATATGCAGACTTTCATTCGTCAGATGAAGGCTATGAGACGCTTACTCGGAATCTGAAAGAGTGCATGGATGCTGGCTATTCGGTGGTAATTTTCCCAGAAGGAACACGCTCCGTAGATTGTTCCATACAACGATTTCATAAAGGAGCCTTCTATTTGGCTCAGCAATTACAGGCGGATATATTGCCAATGATTATATATGGTGCAGGACTTGTGACTTCAAAGAGACAGGGATTCTATATCAAGGCAGGCACTATTGTTGTTAAGACAATGGAACGCATCCCTTACGGGGATACGAAATTTGGAAATACCTATCAGGAACAGGCTAAGAAACTGCGGAACTGGTATCGGGAACAGTATACTCTTTTAAATAATGAATTTGGACGAGTAACAAATGTCTATTTTAAACGTGCATTGATTAAGAATTATATTTATAAAGGACCTGTCTTGGAGTGGTATATGAGAATAAAATGCCGTATGGATGGCTATTATGATTTTTGGGATCGACTTATTCCGTCTGATGCAGTAGTGACTGATGTGGGTTGCGGATATGGACAAATGGTATTTATGTTGGGTTTGCTTTCTCCGCAACGAAAAATAGTGGGAGTGGACTATGATATAAAGAAAATAGAGATTGCTCAGCATACATTCTTGAGCAAAAAAGGTAATGTAAAGTTTGTGTGTGCAGATATGCGGACGTTTGATTTCCCTTTGTCTGATGCTATTTTGTTTAATGATAGTCTTCACTATGTAGATGCAAATACACAAAATAACATCCTAACGAAAGCTCTTGTCAGCTTAAAACCTCATGGACTGATTGTGGTTAAGGATGGAGATGCTGCATGTGAAGCGGCACATAGGAAAACGGAGCAGACAGAGTTGTGGTCTACAAAAATCATAAAGTTCAATCAAACATCAGAGAGACTTGTGTTTGTGGATGCACAATGGATGCATGATTTTGCAGTCAGGAATGGAGTAGCTATAAAGGTGCATAAATGTGAAGGAAATAGTTCGGAAACATTGTATATATTGACAAAAGAAGGCCTATGAAACAATATGATGCTATCATTATAGGAGGCGGTCTTGGTGGACTTGTAACTGCGGCTATGCTTAGTAAGGAAGGGCTTCATGTGTGCGTACTCGAACAGCATAAAGTTATTGGTGGATGTTTGCAGTCATTTGAGAGGGAAGGCTATGTTCTTGATACTGGTATGCACTATATCGGCAGTATGTCCAAAGGACAGGTTTTGTATCAATATTTCAAATATCTAGGTATAGTAGATTCTCTTCGCATGCGGAAATTAGATGAAAATGGGTTTGACCATTTTCATTTCCTGGATGGGACACATTACTGCCATGCAATGGGATATGAGCATTTTATAGATAATCTTGCGGAAAGTTTTCCGAATGAGAGAGCAAATATTGAAGCTATCTCTCGAAGGATAAAGGCACTTGGAAATCTTATTTCACCAAGTATTCTTAAAGAGGGGCGGATTTCAGATAGTGGTATGGAATATATGTGTATGTCAGCTTATAAGGAAATAGCAAATCATATCAAGGATGAGAAATTAAGGAATGTGTTGGCTGGAAATTGCGGGCTGTTTGCAGGAAATAGATGGAAAACTTCTATGTATGAATATGGAATGATTACGTATTCGAATATTGAAAGTGCATACGCATTTGTAGGGGGATCTCAACAATTGGCTGATTTGTTAGTAAGACAGATTCATGCAAATGGAGGCGATGTGCGGTTGAATACAAAGGTAACGAAGATGATACTGGAAGATGATAAAGTGGCTTCTGTAATGCTAGCTTCGGGCGAAAAAGTGAAGGCTAAATGGGTTATATCCTCTCTTCATCCGGCCTTGACATTTTCTATGTTGGAAAATAATAAGGTGTATAAAAAGGCATTCTTTACGCGAATTAATTCTTTGGAAAATACCTATGGACTATTTACAACGTATTTGTTGATGAAGCCTAATACTTGGAAATATGTAAATCAGAACCATTATCTATTTAATAATCCAGATGTCTGGTCAGTTGAAGGAGACTTTAAGGGATATAATATACCATCTACCTTGTTTTGTATGCAACCAAGTGCCGATAGTGAATATACAAAGCTGATAACCTTATTGACTCCTATGCCTTTTAGCCAATATGAACGGTGGATGAATACTATGGTCGGAAAAAGAGGAGATGAATACGTGGAATTTAAAGAAAATTTCAGTGAGGCTGTCATCGATTTCGTGTCCCTGTATTATCCTGATTTGCGTAATGGCATAATAAAAAAATATACAGCTTCACCTCTTACTTACAGAGATTATACGGGAACTCCCATGGGGAGTGCATATGGGATAGTTAAAGATTGTCAGAATCCACTGGTAACTTTATTCCCAGCAAAAACACGAATAAACAACTTGCTTCTAACGGGACAGAATTTGAATATTCATGGTTGCTTGGGAACAACGATTTCAGCTGCCATAACTTGTGCAGAAATTTTAGGAATGTCGTACATGGCGAAAGCAATAGGAAATGCCTGATATGAAAAGGATAATAGTAATAATAGCATCAGTAATGCTTGGGATACTGATAGTCTTATCAGTTGTTTTGTTTGCCGTAGGTTTATATTTGTTCAATACGGCTGATTTCCAGCAACCGTCCGATAATATAGATTGGAGTAGGTATGAATTGATAATTGATACAGATACTCTGAGTGCCTGTCATTTCGGAAGTCGTAAGCTTAATGAATATGGCTTGTGGGAAATGAGAATTGCTGGGAATCCTATTGATAGGGGAGCAGCGTATGGCTTGATGAATAGCAAATTGTTGGAAAACCAGGAATCTGTTTTTGTGGAACAGATTCATCAAATGATACCATCAGAATATTGGGTGGAGTTTTTGCACAAACTGATATTGATTTTTAACCGTAATATGGCTAATTATATTCCTATCGAATACAGACAGGAAATATATGCCATGTCCTTATCTTGTTCTGACAAATATAATGGTTATGGTTCACCTTATGTAAGACAGTTGAATTATCATGCTGCACATGATATTGGCCATGCTATGCAGGAATATATGTTGGTCGGATGTAGCTCTTTTGCAACTTGGGGAACCAATAGTGAAGATGGAAACCTTCTGATAGGGAGGAATTTCGATTTTTATATGGGGACAAAATTCGCTGAGAATAAACTGATATTGTTTGTTGAACCAACGGAAGGATATGATTTCGTTTCGGTAACGTGGCCAGGAATGATGGGGGTTCTGTCTGGCATGAACGAAGAGGGGCTTACTGTCACAATCAATGCTGCCAAAGGGGCTTTGCCAGTTTCGTCTGCTATGCCTATTTCCCTATTGGCACGACATATTCTACAATACGCTTCGGACATCTCAGAGGCTTATGAAATTGCTGAGCAGTACAAAACGTTTGTATCGGAGTCGTTGATGATTGGTTCTGTAAAAGATGGATATGTTGCTGTGATAGAAAAGACGCCTGAAAGAATAGCCTTATATAAGGCTCCTAATGAACGGATTGTTTGTACCAACCACTATCAATCTGCTATGTTTGCTGACGATGAGTATAATAAGGAAAATATGCAAACATCTGATAGCCCTTATCGAATGGAACGCATCAATGAGTTATTGGATTCTATGGTTCCCATGAATGTGGAAAAGGCTGTTTATATATTACGAAATAGATATGGTGTTGGAAATAAGGATATAGGTATTGGTAATGAAAAATCTGTGAATCAATTCATTGCACATCATTCGGTAGTGTTTCAACCGGATAAGCTCCGAATGTGGGTATCTACATCTCCATGGCAGCTTGGAGCTTTTGTATGTTATGATTTACATGATGTGTTTGGTAAAAATCAACAGGTGGAATCTTACGCAATCGATAGTTTTACGATACCGGCTGATACGGCATCTGTCAACAATGACTGTAAACGTGTTGTTAAATATAGAGAACAATATAATATCTTGATGCAAGCAGAAAAAGACTTACAGCGTGTATCGGATGACTTCATTATGGAATATATAAACAATAATCCTCATTATTATCAGGTATACAATTCTCTTGGGGATTATATGCATATTGTAGGTGACAATAGTAGTGCAATTTTGTATTGGCAACAGGCTCTATCTATGGAAATACCAAAAATGGAAGAGAAAATGCAGATAATAAATAAAATAGAAAGATATGATTGAGGACAGAAATCTTCATTATCGGACGTTTGCTGAAATCAGAGCGTTCCAAGAAAGGGCTTTAAAGGAGACCTTGCTGTATGTGCAATCTTATTCTCCGTTTTACAAGAGATTGTTTGCAGAAAACAAGATTGATATATCAACTGTTTGTACATTAGAGGATTTGCTATCGATACCGACTACCACTAAGCAGGATTTGCAATTGTACAATACGGACTTTTTGTGTGTGGATCCTTTATCGGTCATTGATTATGTAACTACTTCAGGTACACTTGGCGATCCAGTAACTTTTGCGTTGACGGAAGGGGATTTGCAGCGTTTGGCTTATAACGAAGCAAGTTCATTCAGTATGGTGGGGTGTACGAAGAGTGATGTTATGCAATTGATGACAACTATCGATCGTCGTTTCATGGCAGGCTTGGCTTACTTTCTGGGTGCAAGGAGATTGGGGTGCGGGATCGTACGTGTTGGAAACGGTATTCCAGAATTGCAATGGGATACAATCAAACGGGTAAAATCAACAGTCTGTATGGTGGTACCTTCATTTTTGATGAAAATGGTTGATTTTGCAGAGAAGCATGCAATTAATTATAATGCGTCATCCCTCAAAAAAGCAGTTTGCATTGGTGAAGCATTGAGAACGTCAGATGGTACATTAACAACTTTAGGTCAGCGAATACATGAAAAATGGCCAGCATTGGAGTTGTATTCAACATATGCCTCTACTGAAATGCAAACTTCTTTTACGGAGTGTCAGATGCATAATGGAGGGCATATACCATGTGACCTGATTATAGTTGAAGTGCTTGATGAAAATAATCAGCCGGTTGAGGACGGTCAACCGGGAGAAGTGACGATTACTACGATTGGAGTAGAGGGAATGCCATTGGTTCGTTTCAAGACAGGGGATATTTGTATTCGCTATAGTGAACCTTGTCAGTGTGGACGAAACTCCCCACGCTTAAGTCCTGTGCTTGGACGTAAGGGTCAAATGATTAAGTTTAAAGGTACGACTTTGTATCCACCAATGTTGTTTGATATTTTGGATAATATCCCAGATGTTGAAAACTACATAGTGGAGGTGTTTACAAATTCATTGGGAACTGATCATATACAAATACGTGTTGGAAGTAATAATCGTTCAGATTTGTTTGTTAAACAAATAAAGGATATCTTTAGGGCTAAAGTTCGGGTTGCTCCCGATATTGTGTTTGATTCCATTGAATTGATAGCAAGATTACAACAACCGCCAACGAGCAGAAAGGCGGTAAAGTTTCTTGATTTGAGACAAACTGTATAAAAATAAATTCTTATGAAAAAAGTATTGTTATTATTTTTGTGTTTGTGCGGATTAGTATTAGTTAATGCACAGACTAACCAGAAAATTTATGTGTATGGCGTGGATTTCTCGCATGCTAAAGTTTTTGCTGCCGAAGAATCTGTTGAGCAATTTGCTTCTGTATTCGAAGGTATCAATCTTCTCCTTATTTCAGAACCAGAAAAATATGATTTTTCAAGAATGTTTGACAGTCGGGTGAATATGGTTATTGAACCAATGGTTAATCTTCTTTCTGTTTGTGATTATTCGAATTTAAAAACACTTAACAACACATATGAAGAATTGGACGTACCTGCTATAGTGAAAGGATATGATTTGCCTCAGCAGGAAGGTAAAGGAGTTGTTATGATTGCCAAAATTTTGAATAAACCTCAAAGTTTGGCTATTTATGATTTAGTAGTTTTTGATATTGCGAGTCGTGATATCATATATAAGAAACAAGTATCTGGGGATGCTGGTGGTTTTGGCTTAAGGAATTATTGGGCAAGGACTGTGTATAATATCATCAAATCAAATAAGGTGAGATTTTAATACGAAAGCCAATGTTTTACTGAATGTCCAAGGGACATTCAGTAAATGATATATATTCAATTAACTGGTTTATGCACAGAGTGTTGAAAAATGGTTGGCTTTCTTGTATCTTTAGATATTCCCGCGAAAATAAGGTTTGGCAGTCAGAACAGAGGGGATTTTTTCCTACTAAAATAAGGTTGAGATACAAAATATTGTATAAATTCAATCTATTGGGGGCTTTTCAGAATTTGATTTGCAGGAAAAAATACCGCAAGAGTTTTAATGGGTGTGAGTCTGGAGGCTGTGCAGCGTAGAAACATTCGTCTGCATACATTCTTCTATAATCTTTATCCTACTTTGGCCGATACCACCATTCAAGACGACACATTGGAATATTTGCGACAATATGTGTCCAAGCATTTTCCCGATGCACATTTTGAAGTGGTACCAGTTTTGAAATAATGGTGGGTGAAGGGTAATATAAGAACAGGCGAAATGTAATACATCCCGCCTGTCCGATTCTTTTTCCCAATTAGCTTGTTCGGCTTTTCATGACAATATCATTGAGTTGGAAAGATTCGTATCACCTAAATTCATTGGTTCCTGTTGAATACATAAGCTGACATTAAGCTAGCCATTTGTATTAACTCACTATTTTGTGAAGACAAAAAAGGAGAATGAAACCAATCATTCTCCTTAAGCTTATGAAAATTCCTAATTAGGCAAGTTTATTAATATACTTTGCCAATTTTGACTTTAAGTTATTTGCTTTGTTCTTGTGGATTCTGTTGCGCTTTGCAAGTTTGTCAATCATTGCACTTACTTTTGGCAACATTTCTTGTGCTTCTGATTTTTCGGTAGTAGCACGTAATTTGCGAACTGCATTACGCATTGTTTTTGCATAATAGCGATTGTGCAATTTGCGTTTCTCCGTCTGGCGGATTCTCTTTAATGATGATTTATGATTTGCCATCTTTATTCAAATACATTTTTAGTTTAGTAGCCCATAGCGGAATCGAACCGCTCTTTCAAGAATGAAAATCTTGCGTCCTAACCGATAGACGAATGGGCCAATTTTTGTATCAGCTTTCATTATTGCTGAATTGCGGGTGCAAATATACGGCGGTTTTTCGAATTGGCAAAATATTTCGCAAAAAAAATCCCATTTTTCGCACTAAATATTTCTTCTCTGTAATGTCGTTGTTGTCTATTTGCTTGATTTTCGTACCTTTGCGTTTGGTATGCAATAATGGTTCGTATGAGTGAAAAAAAAATGGCAATAGTTCTTTATCTGACTCGTTATACAGATAAAACGTCTATTATACATTTATATACACGGGATTTAGGGCGTATTTCTTGTTTCGCAAATGGAATTTTTGGACGGAAATCTAAAGTTAATCGTTCATTATTGTATCCTTTGTCGGTATTGAATACAGTTATCGTTGAAAAGGGGGATATGTATAGCTTGAAAGAAATAGAGCCGATTCTCTCTTATGATTCTTTGATTGATGACCCTATCAAAAGATGTATGGCCATGTTTTTGGCAGAGGTCATGTCGCGTACACTTCGAGAGGCTGACCCTGATGAGAATTTATTCGATTTTCTGGTTTCGGCTATACAATCTTTGACTTGTGGACCTGTATCGCCTGATTTCCATTTGTGTTTTTTACTCCGTTTGTCTTCGTATTTGGGCTTTGAGCCAAATATAGATGGAGTGGGTGAGGCATTTGATCTCGAAAATGGCATACGCTGTTGTCCGAATCCGGCAAACATGCATATACTGGATGGACGGCTTTTTAGCTTGTTTGTCCGTTTGGTACAAACGGATGAGACGTTGACTCTAACCCATTCGGAACGTCAGCATTTGCTTGATGTCATTTTATTGTATTATAAGCTGCATCTCCCTGCTTTTGGGAATGTGCGCTCCTTGGATGTATTGCGTGAGTTATTTGCTTGACTCACGTAATGCCTTTTTCTTCATAAACTTTTTTCTGATGTCTTTTTTCGAGTCCTTGTTGAAGCGTTCGGGCAGTAGAATTTGTTCCGCAATTTTATCGCCCATGTCAATGACTTGTATGTTTTCGGAGGTGCGAATGCATATGATTTCATCATATAATTGATGAGCGTCTGCAGTGTAAGTACTGATGCGTAGAGTGTCAGGGGTTATATGTATATGGGAATAGAGACGTATTCCGCAGGCAATCTTGTCTGCCGCAGGGTCGCAATTGGATAAGTAGTATTTGCTGGATGAATTGGTTAGTAGGTATACGGGAGGAGTCTTTACGTCTTCGTTTACAGCGATTCTTCTGGCATAACTGTGGTCATGACCGCATAGAACCAGATGAATGTCATTCTTTTCTATAAGAGGGTTCAATGTGGTTCGAAACAGAAGATTGTGCCTTCCTATACTGCCCGGGTAAATGGGGTGGTGCATTAAAAGCACGTTCCACTGTTGTTGGGAAGGTGCAGATAGAATGTGGTACTTTGTAAGCTGGTTCCTTTTTTGCAAATAATCCCATGGCCAGAAAAGTCCGTCTGAATTGACGGAGGCAATGTGCAATAGTGGCATATCTATGGAATAGTCCGTTGCATTTTGCAGTTGGGGTTGTCCGAACATCCAAATCCACCTTGGGTCAAGTTCTTTTTTTAGGCCTTTCCTGTGTTCATGATTGCCTGGGCATGCAATGATAGGAATGTGAGAGGCATAAGGTTGTAGTGCATCAAATACTACCTGCCAGTAGTAATCAGTCGGCCGTTCTGCCAAATCTCCGACAAAGGCCCAAAAGTCAATTTTGGGATAATGCAAGGCAACGTCATGGAATAATTGTGCCGATGGTCCATCTGCTTCATCTTGTATATCACCGAAGAGAATAAAGTCGATAGCTTGTGACGGGTTTCCGATGGTAAATGTATGCCAGTCAGAAACAGTGCTGTCATTGATTAGACGATAGGTATATGAAGTGTTATTTGTATAGCTGTGCAGTGTGGCTCTATAATGGTTCTGTGTTCCCCCTTGTGTCGATATTGTAGTGCATTGTGCATTCACAAACAGGGTATCTTGAGATTGCATGTCATAATATTCCACAACATTTTTGGTACTTTTATTTCCATAGCGCCATGATATTGTAATGCTTTTACCATCAAGAGTGTACGAAAGTACAATCCTGTCTTGGACTGCAGAAATCGCGTATGTCTCCTCTGTCAGATTGCCAAACCATGCATTCCATCTAAGTGAGATGATGATAGAGGAAGCGACAATAACGACGATGGCAATAATAAGGGCAATCTTGTGTATGGTTTTCATTTTTTTCTTCGGATTGGTATTGATGTGCAAATATATGTTTTTGATATGGCATGGTAGTTTTTGCCTATACATATTTGTGTTTAATAACATGTCTTACAAAAAAACTTGTGCTGTTATTATGTGAAAATAGAATATAATATGTAGTTTTGTGGCGTAGAACCTATAATTGGATTTTAATTGATTGATATGAGAACCGTTTTTTGGAAAAAACTGTTTGCTATACTAGTGTTGTTTTCTGTAGCTTATCTGCCGTTAAGAGCACAAATGATGCATTATGTCGGTTTGTCCGGGCGATTGGGCTATTCAGCCATGTTTGACAACATTACCTTGTTGAAAGATGACGGATATAATGATGACCGTAATCAGGTAATTGGTGGTGTCGGGGCTGGTTTAGGCTTCCTGTATGAGTTGCAAGTGACCCAGTTCCGTTTTCACACGGGGCTGGAATTCGATTTTATGAATGCAGCTACGCGCATAGGAGATTTTTCGGCATACCGTTCTTTGACTACTCCCAGCTATCCGACGATGCAATTCCGCTATGATTATTCAAAGATGCGTGAGACACGTAATGTGGGCTATCTGAGCCTTCCGCTAATGTTTGGCGCTTATTTCAATCGTTACTATTTTTTCGTGGGGCCTAAAGTTGGAATAAATTTGATGGCTTCCTATTCCATGAAGAGCGATGTGGCAATTCGTGCCAAGGATAAAGAACTTATTGGAGATTTGGAGAATATGCCTAATCATGGTTTGGAAATTCATGAATGGGGTTTGGAGGCTACTCCTTTGGAGTTGGGGCTTTTGAACGTATCTGTAGCGGGTGAATTTGGGGTGAATTTGGATGAATGGCTAGCGCCAAAGCCTAGACGCCGTCGTGGCCGTCGTGGCCGTCCACAGCCTAAAACCTTTAAGGAGTCATTGCATTACCGTGCTGGTATTTATGCTGAATATGGAGTGTTGAATATCAATAATTTCTCAGCTAATAATTTGGCAAATCTGGAGGGAAACTTGAGTGGAAACGCATTACCTGCTTATGCCACAGGGAGTGGCGTGGCCGATATGGCGATGGCTACCCAATTGGGTACGGCCGGGGCAGAAAAGGCTAGTCTTAATCCGTTCTTTGTGGGAGCAAAGTTTACTATCTTGTATGAAATACCGAAGAAATACAAGAAGCCGCAACCGCGTCCGAGACCTAGACCCAAACCACAGCCCAAACCTAAAGCTACTCCTCCACTACCACCACCCCCATATTTGGCTGGTGTTCTGGTCGATGCGGAAACTCAACAACGCTTGGCCGACGTACAGGTTGTATTATATGATGCCGAAGACAATGTTGTTTTTGAAGGCGTAACTTCTTCCGGAGGCGTATTCGGAACGGTGCTGGGAGCTGGTACTTATGGTGGCTATTTCAGCAAACAAGGTTACTTGCCATATGATGGAGATATTGTGTTCAAGGAAGACTCTGTCTTTATTACAATGACAGCTTTGAAAGAGAAAGAGAAGATTGTTATTAGCAATTTGTTCTTTGCTACAGCAAAAACGACCATTCTCCCAGAATCAGAACCGGCATTGGAAGAGTTGTATTATCTGTTGGTTGACAATCCTGACTTGCGCATAAAGATTATTGGTCATACAGATAATGTTGGCTCGGATGCGTCTAACCTAAAATTGTCTGAGGGACGTGCAAAATCGGTACGCAACAATATAATTATGAGAGGAATTGACCCGTCTCGAATCGAGTATGAAGGTAGGGGAGAAAGCGAACCTATTGATACGAACGATACGGAAGAAGGACGTTCCAAGAACCGTCGTGTAGAATTTGAAATATTGTCGTCGGAAAAGACGGAATAACGAGAGTCTTTCATTGACATAGATTACAAAAAGTGCCTTGGATTTCCGAGGGCACTGAAAAAGTAATCACAATTCAGTCCACTCTGCAGAGTAACTAAAAATATAGAGTTCGCCAACTCCTTATCGAGGATTTGACGAACTCTAATTTTTATTGATAGGTCGGTTATATATGACGCT
>JADIMG010000034.1 GCA_017694875.1 Candidatus Gallipaludibacter merdavium | reverse complement strand
AATGAAAGCACGTGAAGTAAGACGTGCCAAATTAGTCGCCAAATATGCCGAGAAAAGAGCTGCATTGAAAAAGATTGTCAAATCGGGAGATCCCGCTGAGGCTTATGAAGCTGCCAGAAAGTTGCAGGACCTGCCGAAGAATGCCAATCCGATTCGTTTGCATAATCGTTGCAAATTGACGGGTCGTCCTAAAGGTTACATCCGTCAGTTTGGCATCTCGAGAATTCAGTTCCGTGAGATGGCTTCTAACGGTCTGATCCCCGGCGTTAAAAAGGCAAGCTGGTAAATTCATTTTTAAATATTGTCAGGGTAGTCCTGATTAATTTAATTTTATTTATATGACTGATCCAATAGCAGATTATTTGACTAGATTGCGGAATGCCATTCAGGCAAAGCACAGAGTGGTTGAAGTGCCCGCTTCTAATTTGAAAAAGGAAATCACGAAAATCCTTTTTGAGAAAGGTTACATCCTGAACTACAAGTTTGTAGATGATGGTCCTCAAGGGACGATTAAGGTCGCTTTGAAGTATGATCCTGTAAACAAGGTCAATGCCATTAAGAAGCTGGAGAGAATTTCTTCTCCGGGTATGCGTAAGTATACTGGTTATAAGGATATGCCGCGTGTAATCAATGGTTTGGGCATTGCCATCTTGTCTACTTCCAAAGGTGTTATGACCGACAAAGAGGCTGCTGAGCAGAAAATTGGCGGTGAAGTTTTGTGTTATGTTTATTAATCGTTGGAGGATTTTGCAATGTCAAGAATAGGAAAATTGCCCATCAATATCCCTGCCGGTGTAACAGTTACGCTGAAGGATAATGTGGTTACCGTTAAAGGGCCGAAAGGTGAGTTGAGCCAATATGTGAATCCCGCTATCAATGTCACTATTGAGGATAATCATGTGGTATTGGCAGAGGATGCAAATGCCATGTTGGATAATCCGAAGCAGAAACATGCTTTCCATGGCTTGTATCGTGCATTGGTGCACAATATGGTTGTGGGTGTTTCGGAAGGTTACAAGAAAGAATTGGAACTTGTCGGAGTAGGTTATCGTGCTTCCAATCAAGGTAATATCATAGAGCTGGCTTTAGGTTATACGCATAACATATTTATCCAGTTGCCCCCTGAGATTAAAGTTGAGACGAAGTCTGAAAGAAATAAGAATCCTCTTATTATTTTGGAGTCTTGTGACAAACAGTTGCTTGGTCAAGTTTGCTCTAAGATTCGTTCTTTCCGTAAGCCTGAACCGTACAAGGGTAAAGGTGTTAAGTTTGTTGGCGAAGAAATTCGCAGAAAGTCTGGTAAGTCAGCCGGTGCTAAATAATCGTTTAAATTGATAGTATTATGACAACAAAGATAGAAAGACGAATTAAAATCAAATATAGAGTACGCAACAAGATTTCAGGTACTCCTGAATGTCCGCGTATGAGTGTGTTCAGAAGCAATAAGCAAATCTATGTACAGGTAATTGATGATTTGTCCGGTAAGACGCTGGCCGCTGCTTCTTCGTTGGGCTTGACGGAAAAAATGACTAAGAAGGAACAGGCAGCCAAGGTCGGTGAGTTGATTGCAAAGAAGGCTCAGGAAGCTGGCATCACAACTGTCGTGTTTGACCGTAATGGTTATTTGTATCATGGAAGAGTTAAAGAAGTGGCTGATGCAGCCCGTAACGGTGGACTTAAATTTTAATCATTATGGCAAAACTGATTAATCGCGTTAAGATTTCAAACGATATAGAGCTGAAGGACAGATTGGTTGCTATCAACCGTGTAACCAAGGTCACAAAGGGTGGTAGAACATTTACTTTTTCTGCTATCGTTGTAGTAGGTAATGAAGAAGGCATCATTGGTTGGGGCCTTGGTAAGGCAGGTGAAGTAACAGCAGCTATCGCCAAAGGTGTAGAAGCTGCGAAGAAGAACCTGACGAAAGTTCCTGTATTGAAAGGTACTGTTCCTCATGAGCAGTCTGCCAAGTTCGGAGGTGCTGAAGTCTTTATCAAACCTGCTTCTCATGGAACTGGTGTTGTGGCTGGAGGTGCTATGCGCGCTGTGCTTGAAAGTGTTGGCGTGACAGATGTGTTGGCTAAGTCCAAAGGTTCTTCCAACCCTCACAATTTGGTGAAAGCTACCATTTTGGCATTGAGCGAGATGCGTGATGCCCGTATGGTTGCTCAGAATAGAGGTATTTCGATTGACAAAGTATTTAGAGGATAAGGAGAAATTTTATGTCGACTATAAAGATTAAGCAAGTAAAAAGTAGAATTGGCGCTCCTGCAGACCAAAAGAAAACGCTTGATGCGCTGGGACTTCGTAAGTTGAATCGCGTGGTTGAACACGAATGTACTCCTTCTATTCTTGGAATGGTTAACAAGGTTAAGCACCTGGTTGCCATTGTGAAGTAATTTAATGTTGAATATTAAACGAATTACGATATGAACTTAAGTAATTTAAAGCCTGCTACTGGATCTACAAAGACAAGAAAGAGAATCGGTCGTGGACCGGGTTCCGGTTTGGGCGGCACTTCCACGAGAGGTCATAAAGGTGCTAAGTCTAGATCGGGATATTCTAAGAAGATTGGTTTTGAAGGTGGCCAGATGCCTCTTCAGCGTCGTGTTCCGAAATTTGGCTTTAAGAATATCAATCGTGTAGAGTATAAGGCTATTAATTTGGATACGATTCAGAAATTGGCAGAAGCCAAGAATCTGCAGTCTGTAGGCATCAATGACCTGATCGCAGCTGGTTTCATTTCTGCAAACCAACTGGTTAAGATATTGGGTAATGGAACTTTGACTGCCAAGGTGGACGTACAGGCTCATGCATTCTCTAAGAGTGCTGTGGCTGCCATTGAGGCTGTTGGTGGACAAGTAGTAAAACTCTGATTCAATGAGAAAAGCTATTGAAACATTAAAGAATATATGGAAGATTGAGGATCTGAGACAACGGATCCTCATCACCATATTGTTTGTGGCAATTTACCGTTTTGGTTCTTATGTAGTGTTGCCGGGCATTAATCCGACAATGCTGTCACAGTTGCATCAACAAACAAGCGAGGGCCTTTTAGCCTTGTTAAATATGTTTTCGGGGGGTGCATTCTCTAATGCTTCTATTTTTGCATTAGGAATTATGCCGTACATTTCTGCCTCCATTGTCATTCAATTGTTGGGAATTGCGGTTCCGTATTTCCAGAAGTTGCAGCGTGAAGGTGAAAGCGGTAGAAGGAAAATGAATCAATATACCCGTTATTTGACGATTTTTGTACTTTTGGTTCAAGCCCCTTCTTATTTGTTCAACTTGAAAATGCAGGCTGGTCCTTCCTTAAATGCTTCATTAGACTGGACTCTGTTTATGATTACTTCTACCATCATTTTGGCTGCTGGAAGTATGTTCATTTTATGGTTGGGCGAACGTATTACTGACAAGGGTATTGGCAATGGTATTTCGTTGATCATTATGATTGGTATTATTGCCCGTTTGCCGCAATCATTGTTCCAAGAGTTAATTTCCCGTATGACCGATAAAACGGGTGGCTTGGTGATGTTTTTGATTGAGATTATGGTATTGCTGTTAGTTATTGCAGCTGCTATTCTTCTAGTGCAGGGCACAAGAAAGATTCCTGTGCAATATGCCAAGAAGATTGTCGGTAATAAGCAATATGGTGGTGCTCGTCAATATATCCCTTTGAAAGTGAATGCTGCTAATGTGATGCCTATCATTTTTGCGCAGGCAATCATGTTCATTCCTATCACGTTTATCGGTTTTTCTAATGTAGAAAGCTTGAGCGGTTTTGCACGTGCGTTTACGGACCATACAAGTTTCTGGTATAACTTGGTTTTTGCAATATTGATTATAGTTTTCACCTATTTCTATACTGCAATTACTATCAATCCTACCCAGATGGCAGAGGACATGAAGCGTAACAACGGATTTATTCCCGGTATTAAGCCCGGTAAGAATACAGCCGAGTATATTGATGTGATTATGTCGCGCATCACACTTCCTGGTTCTTTCTTCTTGGCTCTCGTAGCCATTATGCCGGCATTTGCAGGATTGTTTGGAGTTACGTCGGAATTTGCCCAATTCTTTGGGGGAACTTCGTTGTTGATCCTTGTAGGTGTGGTGCTTGATACATTGCAGCAAGTTGAGAGTCATTTGTTGATGAGACATTATGATGGCTTGTTGAAGACTGGGCGCATTAAGGGACGTAATGCAAATATCGCTGCTTATTAATTAAGGGAAGATGATATTTCTTAAGACGGATGATGAAATTGAGTTGCTCCGCAAGAGTAATCTTTTGGTGGGACAGACCTTGGCGGAGATTGCCAAGGCTGTCAAACCAGGGGTTACAACTGGCGAGCTTGACAAGATAGCTGATGAGTTCATAAGAGATCATGGGGCTATACCTACTTTCAAGGGTTTCCCCAATCCCTATGGGACTCCTTTCCCAGCTTCCATTTGTACTTCTGTCAATGAGCAGGTGGTGCATGGGGTGCCGGGTGATGTGGTGTTGAAGGATGGTGATATTATATCTGTGGATTGTGGAACATACATGAACGGTTTTTGTGGAGACTCTGCATATACGTTTTGTGTAGGTGAGGTTGATGAGGAGGTTCGCCAGTTGTTGAAAGTTACTAAGGAGGCGCTTTATATAGGCATTGAAACAGCAGTTCATGGAAAGCGTATTGGAGACATCGGCTATGCCATACAGCAGCATTGCGAAGGACACTCGTATGGGGTTGTTCGCGAGTTCGTAGGGCATGGTATCGGCAAGGAAATGCACGAGGATCCCCAAGTTCCCAATTATGGGAGACGAGGTTATGGGCCGGTGTTAAAGAAAGGGCTTTGCATTGCTATTGAGCCCATGATTACTTTGGGTGACAGGCATGTTGTAATGGAAGGTGATGGTTGGTCCGTGAGAACAAGGGACAGAAAGTGTGCCGCTCATTTCGAACATACCATTGCTATTACGGCCGGTAAGGCGGATATCTTGTCTTCATTTGATTTCATTGAAGAAGTATTAGGAGATAAAGCAATTTAAAGAATTAATATGGCAAAGCAATCTGCAATAGAACAGGATGGAGTTATCGTTGAAGCATTGTCTAACGCGATGTTTCGAGTGGAATTGGAGAACGGACATGAAATAACGGCGCATATCTCTGGCAAGATGAGAATGCATTATATTAAGATTTTGCCGGGTGATAAAGTGCGGGTTGAAATGTCTCCTTATGATTTGTCGAAAGGTAGAATAGTCTTTAGATATAAATAATTTGAGATATGAAAGTAAGAGCATCTTTAAAGAAACGTACACCGGAATGCAAGATTGTAAGACGCAATGGCCGTTTGTATGTGATTAACAAGAAAAATCCTAAGTATAAACAACGTCAAGGATAATTTATTATTTTTGCAGAAAAATAATCTTAGTATATGGCTATAAGAATAGTTGGTGTCGATTTGCCTCAGAATAAGAGAGGTGAAATTGCGTTGACCTATATTTATGGAATAGGTCGTAGTAGTTCAGCAAAAATATTGGATAAGGCAGGTGT
>JADIMG010000005.1 GCA_017694875.1 Candidatus Gallipaludibacter merdavium | reverse complement strand
TTTTTTTTGTTTCGTTTGCATTTGATGGGAGTGTTGTGAATGTTGGTGGATTGAAATGTTTATGGATTTTAAGGACAGAGGGTGGCGTATTGTGTGATAAGACATTGTTTCTTATTATTTTTGACTTATTTAAGTGGTAGAGGTCGGCATACATTTGGGAATAAAGTGGCGTTTTGTTGTGGTTAATAGTGAAAGAGGCTGAAACCGTATGATGGAAAACTGTTCATAAAACTTCGTTTTTTATTTGTCATTCCGCTCGCTTTCGCTATATTTGCGCCGATTAATTCTAATACCATGAAAATATTGTCCATACACGATCTGGAAAAACTCCGGAAAAGTGCGGAGGCGCATATGTCGCTCCGCGAAGAAAGCAATCGGCATGTGGTAGATCATAGTTGTGGGCTTGCCACAGGAACGCCACACATCCAAATCCTAATATGTGGAGGTACTGGATGTAAAGCTTCATCAAGTCAGGAGATTGTTCAACGCCTGCAGATGGAGATTGCCGAACATCAAATCAGCGAAAAGGTTGAGGTTATCATGACTGGCTGTTTCGGCTTTTGTGAAAAGGGACCGATTGTCAAAATTATCCCCGACAACACGTTTTATGTGCAAGTAACTCCTGAAGATGCTGCAGAAATAGTTCGTGAGCACATTATCGGAGGGCGAAGAATTGAGCGCTTGCTGTATGTTGACCCCAAAACGGAAAAAAGTGTAAGTGATTCCAAACATATGGATTTCTATCGTAAACAAATGCGTATCGCTTTGCGCAATTGCGGCACGATTGATCCTGAAAATATTGAGGAATACATAGCCCGTGACGGTTATTTCCCGTTGGCAACTTGCTTGCTTCGGAAGAAACCACAAGAAGTAATTGAAGAGATCAAACTTTCTGGTTTGAGAGGACGTGGAGGCGGTGGCTTCCCAACGGGATTGAAATGGGAGTTGACAGCCAAACAGCAGGCAGAACAGAAATATGTGGTCTGCAACGCAGATGAAGGAGACCCAGGAGCATTTATGGACCGCTCCATTATGGAGGGCGACCCGCATTCAGTGGTGGAAGCAATGGCCATTTGCGGCTATTCTATCGGTGCAACCAAGGGACTTGTATATATACGTGCTGAATATCCGTTGGCTGTACATCGTTTGAAAGTAGCTATTGCTCAGGCACGTGATTATGGATTGTTGGGTGATAATATCCTTGGAACAGATTTCTGCTTTGATATTGAGATTCGCTATGGTGCCGGCGCATTTGTCTGCGGTGAGGAAACGGCACTTATCCATTCTATGGAAGGCAAGCGTGGCGAGCCTACTTTGAAGCCGCCTTTCCCTGCTGAGTCTGGTTACAAGGGAATGCCTACCAATGTAAACAATGTGGAGACCTTGGCTAATATTCCTATTATTTTGAATAAAGGTGCAAAATGGTTTAGTTCTATCGGCACGGAACGTTCGAAAGGAACAAAAGTGTTTGCATTGGCAGGAAAAATCAATAATGTGGGACTTATTGAAGTGCCGATGGGAACCACTTTGCGTGAAGTGATATATGAAATAGGTGGCGGCATCAAGAACGGAAAGAAATTTAAAGCGGTTCAGACGGGTGGACCGTCCGGAGGCTGTTTGACGGAGAAGCATTTGGATACGCCCATTGATTTTGACAACTTGTTGGCAGCCGGTTCCATGATGGGTTCGGGCGGCATGATTGTAATGGATGAAGACGATTGTATGGTGTCGGTGGCACGTTTCTATCTGGATTTTACAGTTGAGGAGTCGTGTGGTAAATGTACACCCTGTCGCATTGGCAACAAGCGTATGTTGGAAATACTTACGAAAATAACCGAAGGGAAAGGTACGGAAGAAGACCTGAAGACCTTGCAAACATTGGGAAAGGTAATTAAAGATACGGCACTTTGCGGATTGGGACAGACGTCTCCCAATCCCGTCCTGTCAACGCTCGATAATTTCTATGATGAATATCTGGCCCATGTTAAGCAGAAAGTTTGTCCAGCCAAACAATGTAAGGCTTTGCTTACCTACGCAATCAATCCGGAGAAATGTATTGGATGTCATGCATGTGCCAAACATTGTCCTGCGGAGGCGATTACGGGCATGACCAGAAAGCCTCATATTATTCATCCCGATTTGTGCATACGTTGTGGAATGTGTGTTTCCCGTTGTAAATTTAATGCAATAGTCATCTGCTAATTATCGACTTATCATGGAAAAGGAAAAAAATATAAACGTACAAATAGATCGTCATCACCTTACCGTTCCGGAAGGTACATCCATATTGGAGGCGGCTCGCACCATTGGCATTGAAATACCTACCTTATGCCATATTGACTTGAAAGGTACATGTATCAAAAACACACCAGCTTCTTGCCGTATTTGTGTGGTTGAAATTGAAGGGCGCCGCAATTTGGCACCTGCATGCTCCACCAAATGTACGGAAGGTATGGTGATTCATACCAGTACTTTGCGGGTGATGAATGCGCGCAAGATTGTTACTGAACTCATATTGAGTGACCACCCTAATGAATGTCTAACCTGTCCGAAATCAGGTGATTGTGAATTGCAGAAACTGGCTTTGCGTTTTAATATCCGTGAAATGCCTTTCAATGGCGGTGAATGGTCATTGCGAAAACGAGAAGTAACCGCTTCCATTGTGCGGAATATGGATAAATGCATCTTTTGCCGTCGTTGTGAAAGTGTATGTAATGATGTACAGACCGTTGGTGCCCTTGGCGCTATACGTAGAGGATTTAATACGACCATTGCCCCTGCTTTTGATCGCATGATGGTTGAGAGTGAGTGTACCTATTGCGGACAGTGTGTTGCTGTTTGTCCTGTTGGGGCTTTGACGGAACGTGACCACACAAACCGCCTGTTGGAGGATTTGAGTAATCCTGACAAGGTTGTTATTGCTCAAACAGCTCCCGCCGTGCGTGCGGCTTTGGGTGAAGAATTCGGGCTGCCGGCAGGAACTTTGGTGACGGGAAAAATGGTTTATGCATTACGGGAACTTGGATTTGATTATGTGTTTGATACCGATTTTGCTGCTGACCTTACGATTATGGAAGAGGGTGCAGAAATCCTGGACCGCCTGACTCGTTTCCTCGATGGCGATAAGTCGGTACGTTTGCCTATTCTGACATCGTGTTGTCCTGCATGGGTGAATTTCTTTGAGCACCAATTCCCTGATATGTTGGACATACCAAGTACAGCTCGTTCGCCACAGCAGATGTTCGGGTCAATTGCCAAAACCTATTGGGCGGAGAAAATGGGCATTCCACGTGAAAAGTTAGTGGTTGTCTCCATCATGCCATGCTTGGCTAAAAAGTATGAATGCAGCCGTGATGAATTTAAGGTAGATGGCAATCCGGATGTGGACTATTCATTGTCAACACGCGAATTGGGAAGACTGATTAAACGTATGAATCTGGGTTCTGGTGAGATGCCGGAGAGTGAATTTGATATGCCATTGGGCGCTTCCACGGGAGCCGGTGTTATTTTTGGAACGACTGGTGGTGTGATGGAAGCCGCTTTGCGTTCCGTTTATGAAATCTATACAGGAAAAACGCTGGAAAAGGTGGAATTTGAGGCTGTGCGAGGATTGGATGGCGTGCGGCGGGCTTCCATTGACTTGAATGGCTTCGAATTGAAGGTGGGCATCGCTCATGGACTGGGCAACGCAAGACATCTGTTGGAAGATATACGCGAGGGCAGAAATGAGTACCATGTAATAGAGATTATGGCATGTCCGGGTGGATGTATCGGTGGAGGCGGGCAGCCACATCACCATGGTAACTCAGAAGTGTTATATGCACGTGCTGCTGCTTTATATGAAGAAGACAGGAAAAAGCCGTTGCGAAAATCGCACGAGAATCCTTTTGTAAAGACGCTATATGAGGAATATTTAGGGAAGCCGTTGAGTGAGAAGGCTCATCATTTGCTTCATACACATTATTTTAATAAATCAATTGATTAGAAAGGAGAGAATATGGCAACTATAAAACTGGCTTGTGACGTTGCTCGTCAGGTGGAGGCTATCTGTGATAAACATGGCAACGACCAAGGCGAATTAATCAATATCTTACATGAAGCCCAGCATTTACAAGGCTATTTGCCGGAAGAAATGCAAAGATTAATTGCGCACAAATTGAATATTCCCGTATCCAAAGTATATGGAGTGGTGAGTTTCTATACCTTTTTTACGATGACCCCGAAAGGGAAACATCCGGTTTCTGTATGTATGGGAACAGCATGCTATGTGCGTGGTGGAGAGAAATTGTTGGAAGAGTTTAAACGTGTGTTGGGAATAGATGTTGGTGAAACCACACCAGACGGGAAATTTTCCCTGGATTGTTTACGTTGTGTCGGTGCGTGTGGTTTGGCACCGGTCGTAATGATTGGTGAGAAAGTGTATGGTCGCTTGCAGCCTGTCGATGTGAAGAAAATCATAGAGGAACTGGAAGCGTAGTAAAGTTCAAAGTTCTTCATAAAAAAATGTCCCCAACTTTCTGAACAAGTTGGGGACATTTTTATGCTTGTTGTGGAAACCGCTATCCACAACGTGAAAAACCGCAGGATTGACAAGTCAAGCATCCCTCTTGATATACGAGTGAAGCTTGTCCGCAATTGGGGCATATCTGTCCTTCTGCTTTTGTTCCTTCCGGTATATATTTTTTTAATGCACGTTCAACACCAACTTTCCATGAGTTGATGGTTTCGCTATCCAATTGAAGACTGCCAACCATTTTAATTACTTGATCGATAGGCATGCCATAACGCAATACGCCTGAAATCAGTTTGGCATAATTCCAGAATTCCTTGTCAAACTTGTGGGACAAGCCTTCAACAGTTGTCTTATAGCCTCGGCTGTTTTTATATTGGAAATCGTAACGTTTGTTGCCGTTTTCGTCGATGGCTTTTATGATTTTCCCGTTTACTACAGATTTGGGAAGTAAGATGCCTTCTTCATCTGCCAGACCCGTGAAGATTTCATAAGGACGGCCATCCAGAATGCCTACAAAGGCAATCCATTTGTCTTTATTGTTTTGGAAACGAACCACATCGCAATCCAGTTCTATGGGGCGTTTGTGTACCTTTTCGGTGGTGTAGCATACGCAGCGTTTCTTTTCATCTGTTTTTTCTTCCTTAGGGGTTTCTTTGGTTGCAACAAGTACTCCTGAACGTGAACCGTCACGATAGACAGTAACCCCTTTACATCCGCATTTCCATGCTTCTTCATATAACTGTCCGACCAATTGCTCGGAGACATCGGCTGGCAGATTGATGGTAACACTGATGGAATGGTCTACCCACTTCTGTATACGCCCTTGCATCTGTACCTTCTTGAGCCAATTAACATCATTGGCAGTGGCTTTGTAATAAGGTGATTCTTTCACCATTTCATCAATCTGCTCCTGCGTATATTTGATGTCAGTAGAATAGCCTTTTGTCCTCATCCAGGTTGCAAACTTGTGGTGGAAAACTATGTATTCCTCGAAACTGTCACCTGTCGGGTCTACGTAATCAACATGGACGCCCGGTTCGGCTGGGTTAACTTTCCTTCTGCGTTTGTAAACTGGCATAAACACGGGTTCAATACCGGAAGTGGTTTGTGTCATGATGCTGGTAGTACCTGTAGGAGCGATGGTAAGACATGCAATATTGCGTCGTCCATATTTGACCATTTCCTCATATAATGCAGGGTCAGCCTCCCTCAATCTGTTGATAAATGGATTGTTGGCTTCGCGTTGTGTGTTATACATGGCGAAAGCACCACGTTCTTTTGCCATTTCTACAGAGGAGCGGTAGGCCTCGATTGCGATGGTACGGTGCACTTTTTCAGAAAAGTCGGTTGCTTCGTCTGTGCCATAAATCAGACCCATAGCCGCCAGCATATCACCTTCTGCTGTTGTTCCCAAACCAGTGCGGCGTCCTCTTGACGTTTTGTCTTTTATCTTGTTCCACAACAAAAGTTCGGTATGTTTAATTTCTTCCGCTTCCGGATCTTTGTGTACCTTATCAAGAATTTTGTCGATCTTTTCCATCTCCAGATCAATGATGTCGTCCATCAAACGCTGGGCAGCCCGTATGTGCTTCTTGAATAGGTCAAAATCAAAACGAGCTTGGGGAGTAAATGGATCAATTACGTAAGAATAAAGATTGATGGCTTGAAGACGGCAACTGTCATAGGGACACAATGGAATCTCACCGCAAGGATTGGTGGAGGTGGTCTTGTAGCCTAAATCAGCATAGCAGTCAGGAACAGATTCCCGTATGATGGTATCCCAGAAAAGGACGCCAGGTTCAGCCGATTGCCATGCATTGTGGATAATCTTTTTCCAAAGTGCATGTGCATCAATTTCTTTGGTAGTCTGGGGATGGGTTGCATCGATAGGGAACTGCTGGACGTAGGGTACATTGTTCAAAGCGGCTCTCATGAAATCATCGTCAATACGGACAGATACATTGGCACCGGTGATTTTTCCTGGTGTCATCTTGGCGTCTATAAAGTCTTCTGAATCGGGATGCTTGATAGAGATGCTCAACATGAGAGCGCCACGGCGGCCTTCTTGTGCAACCTCACGTGTAGAATTGGAATAACGTTCCATGAAAGGTACGATTCCAGTTGAGGTGAGGGCGGAATTTTTGACAGGTGAACCTTTAGGACGGATGTGTGACAGGTCATGTCCTACTCCGCCACGGCGTTTCATCAATTGTACCTGTTCTTC
Source organism: Candidatus Gallipaludibacter merdavium (assembly GCA_017694875.1). GTDB lineage: Bacteria > Bacteroidota > Bacteroidia > Bacteroidales > Paludibacteraceae > Gallipaludibacter > Gallipaludibacter merdavium. The sequence goes on along the minus strand of JADIMG010000005.1, from coordinate 13,455 downwards.
GTCCAATTTAATGATAGCACCATAGGAATCAGAATCACCGTCGAAACCGATGACAAAGCAATTTGACAAAGAAGCTACTTGAAACTCGTTGCCGATGCCGGTCATGGGACTTCCCTGTGGAACTATATACTTGAAATCTTTAAATAATTGAAAGATTTCATCTTCTGACATAGGGTTAGGGTAGCGGGCTTCTATGCGTGCGAATTCATGCGCCAGGCGGTGGTGCATATCGTCGGGTGTGCATTCATACACATTCCCAAATGAATCCTTTAAAGCATATTTGTTGGCCCAAACACGTGCAGCCAATTCGTCTCCCTTAAAATAGGCAAGAGTGGCAGCATGAATCTCTTCCGGCGAATATACTTGCTTTTTCACGGCTTTGGTAAAATGCTAAATAGTTAGTAATTATGTGATTATAAAATTTCTTCCTTTATTCAATCAGGAATGCAATGTTACGACAATTTGCTCAAATTTGAAAGTGTTGGGCAATACAAATTTGTGAATCTTGCAAAAAACCTTGTGTTTGCAAAAATGAATAATAGGGTGGTGTGTTTGAAATCAAGGAGATAGCTATATGATGGTGGGGGAGACTTGCAAGGAAGAAGAAAGGGCAAGAATGTTAAATTACTATTTGGGGATTCATTGGACGGCAAGAGTGTTGCATAGTTTGAAAAATAGCTTTATTTTTGTAGAAAACATAAGTCTTAATACGTCGTTAATGATTGTCTATGGGGAAGTGTATGCTTCAGTGTAATGAAGGAATGTTATATGGCAGTGTCTTTATGAATGGGACATGCTTCATGTTTTTTCTGATGTTGGGGATATTGTTTTTTACAAAGCGCAATGAAAGTCATCTGAAAAAAGTACTGTCCTATATTCTGTTTTATTGGAGTCTATTGCTTTTGAAGGATATTGTATATTATTTCCCGTTTGTACAGGATAATGACCTTGTTCGTGACTTTTTCCTTTTGTTGGATATGACTGTGGTACCGACGTGCGTATTCTATGCAATTGAACTGCTAAGTCCACATATTGTGACGGGTAGGACTGTGCTATTTCATGGTGTTCCGTTTTTGCTGTGCCCTTTTGTCTTTCTGTCAGTTGGATATACGGGCTTGTTCTCGTTTTTTCTGTCGTGTGCTGTTGCATATTGCATAGGGGTATTTTTTTTCATTGTCACATGGGTGAAACGTTACAGGAAAAGAATTCAGGATATGTATTCCGATATTGACCAATTGGATGTGAAGTGGTTGTGGTTGGTGGTGTTTGTCATGTTGTTTGTATTGTTTGTATGGGTGTTGTTGAGCCAATATGTCAATTATTTAAGTGATATAGTGTATTATCTGCTCATTATGAGTGTATGGGGAATAATTTCATATAAGTCATTACAGCAGAAAACGCCTGTCAAAATAGAGGAGGCAACTGAAGAGGAAATGATTATAGGGGAAGAGCAGGAAATGGTGGAAGATAATGAATTGTCGGCTTTTCTTTCAAAAGAAATATATAGGCTGTTTGAGGTGGAAAATATTGCGCGTAATCCTCACTTGACACTTTCAGATACTGTAAAATTGATTGGAACTAACCGGAGTTATTTTTCAGCTTACATTAATAATGAGATGGGAATTACTTTTTATGAATTGGTCAATGGCTATCGTCTGAAATATGCGGAAGAACTTTTGAAGGCTTCGAATTTTTCCATGACCCAAAGTGAATTGGCAATGGCTGTTGGCTTTAATAGTTTAAGCACGTTCAAGCGTGCCTTTATGAAAAAACATCATATAACTCCATCACAATTCCGTTCGCAACATGTGCAGCATAACGAAATTTAGGTTTTTGTTTACGCAATGACCTTAAATTTACGTATTGACCTCTTTTTGCGATGATATTCTTTTATAATGCTACTTTTTGGGGCGGTTGGTCGTATGTTTTTTATGCGATGACCTGTATTTTTTTATCATTTGAACCGAACTTTTTAAAATATCTTGTTAAATTTGCGATTGGGATTTGATTGCAATGGGTTCTGGACAAGGGGGATTGTAGAGAATGGAAGAGTATGAGCTTGGAATGATTTGTTTTTCGAGCTAAATGCAATCCCCCTTTTTTGATAGACTTGTTTGGGGGCCGGTAAATCATTTATTAACTATAATAAATATATGCTTATGAAAAAATCAATGTCTTTGTTAGTCTTGTTATGGTTGTTTCCGTTATTCATGCAGGCAGCTATAACAATACGTTTGAAAGCCAGTTCATGTCCGGATTGGACAAATGTTCATTTGTATACATGGAATGTAGTGGGTTCATCTTTGCAATATCCAGATTGGCCGGGCACGGCTTTGGCGCAGGATGCAGATGGCTATTGGACCTATACCTTTGAAGAAGGAGTAACCAGTGCTATGATCATCTTTAACAATGCTTCTAGTGCCGCTCAGACACAAGATGTGAGTGTAAATGCCTCTACTGATTATAAATTGGGTGCAAATTTGCAGGGCAATATTTGGCAATTGTTGTTTGAAAATGGTGGAAGTGCCACACCTTATGATTTCATTTCTGAAGCGTATGAAGGAGTGCCCAGTTTCTATTGTCGCATGCAGGACGGTACTGCAACGATAGTTAGTGAAACGGGAGGTAGTTTTCCCTATTATGAAACTTCGGTCCCTTATTATGGTGAGGTAGTTGTACCACCTACTGTAAATAGTACTTCATGGCAGTTTCAGAATATTTCAGTCACTGCTATTGGTGATTATGCTTTCGCTTTTTGTGGAAGCGAACTTCCTTGTACACCGGTGAATTATAGCAATACATTGATAAATAATTATTTGGGAGACTTTGTTGCTGTTGATAAGGAAGGATACCAGAATTGGTATTCAACTGGTTATGGAGCAACCATGAACGGATATTCCAATGGCTCGGATAATCCTAATCAGGATTGGCTGTTGTCTCCGATATTCGATTTTACTAATGCGGGCACGGTAAGTATCAATTTTGAACATTGCATAAATTATTATGATGGTTCAAGTGAAGACATGCCTTTTTATTTTGCTGTTTTGGTGGGTATAGACCCGACCGGCAATGGCAATCCCGATGAAATTCAATGGACACAGGAGGAATATGTAACCTATCCAGCTGGTAATAACAATACCTTTACGTCTGTTACGTTCAATCTCCCAGTTGAATTTTGTAAGCCTAATGTTCGGATTGCTTTCCGTTATATTTCCACTGCCAATGAGGCAGCCCGTTGGCAGATTAGAAACTTTGCCGCGGTTTCAGAATGCAGTACAGAAGTAAAGCAGGGCATTACAAAAGTGACGCTTCCGGCCAGCATCACTTCGATAGGCGAGGGTGCTTTTTACAAATGCGATCAATTACAAACCCTTCGTATATATGGGAATACAGTGCCAACGTTGGGTACAACTACTTTTGAAGGTTGTACTGCTTTGACTGCTATACAGGTGGATTGCGGCGTGAAAGAACAATTTCTTGCCAATGGCTGGGACGCTTATGAAAGTTTGATTGTAGAAGTGCCACCAGTTGTCAATACAGGAAGTAATCGCTCTGACTGGGGATTTGTGCAGCAGACTGTATTGCCTGATTGTGAGAATCCTAATGTATCTTTGACTGCATATGCATACGAGGGGTATGAACTTCTGCACTGGTCAGACGGAACAACCACAAATCCATATGTCAAAGAAAATTTGACAGAGGATTTCAATATGTATGCCTATTTTATTCCGGCTTCTAACGAACCGATTACTTTACGACTCAAAAAACCGGATGTCTATGCAATAGATACAGTTTTCATTTTTTATGTCTATTCGGAGGGAAACTTGAGTGGAACCTATCCGATGGTGTTGGATGAGACTGGACAATGGTACACTTGTACTTTGCGCGAGTATCCGGCAGATATCTATTTGCAAGCTATATTGAAAGGTATGGATTCAGAGGTGTCGGAGGAATGTTATTCGGAGCGCCTTCCAAATATATCCGTATCGACAGATATGGAAATAGTGGGTATAGCCGGCAATACATTGGATGTGACTTTGGCTGAAGCGGGTGCATGTGCTGAACCGGTACAAGACTTGCAGGCAGTATATGAAAACAATGAGACCACTCTTTCCTGGATTGCACCGGCAGATATGCCAGAGTATTTGTCATGGGGGAGTCAGACAGTTTCTTCGGCTTTAGGAGTAACCGAACCATTTACTTCTATGGTGGCGCAACGTTTTGATAGTGATGCACTTTTCAACTATGTGGGTAGGTATCTTACGCAAGTGGCATTTGTGCCTGGAACAGAGGATGCTACCTATAAAATACAGGTATGGTGGGTTGGCGATTCCATCATGGTGGATGGGGTGATGATGGAAGACCGTACGCTTGTGGCAGAACAGCCTGTGGATGCTGGTCAGATTGCTGCTAATGAATGGGCAGAGGTGACGCTGGCACAGCCAATATTGTTGGATTATGACTTGATTAATCAACAGGAGAAAGAACTGTGGATTGGTTATTCAGTGGAAGTGACCAACGCTGAAGGGGCCTATCCAATGGCATATGATAACGGAGGAGGCATCCACAAAGATTATCAATATAGTATGATAAGTCTGAATGGAGGCCCGTGGGCCAGTATGCCGCAGTATGGATTCTCTGGCAATATGCTGATTCGTGGAAAAGTGGAAAATATAGACCATCCTGTGCCGACTCCAGTACCTGCCAAAACGAAAGTGGTGACTACTAAACCAGTCAGAACATCTTATACCGTTGCAAATTTAAGTATGGATGTTTCGAGATTGCGTTTAGCCAATGCTCCTACTACGGCCAATTATCCAGCTGCCATGCCTGCCATGAGAATCAGTGAAGATTTGGGCGAAAAGTATTACCGAATCTATCGCAATGGTAGTTTATTGGATTCTTGTTCAACAACTTTTTATACCATCAGCGAGTGTACGCAAGAATATGTAACATATGCAGTGGAAGTGGTAAATGGTCCCTGTGTTTCGCCCAAATCAATGACCTATCTTACAGTGGATCCTATGCCTTTGGCTCCAAGCATTCAAGTGCAGGATTATAGTGATAGTTTTTTGGAGGAATCCTCGTATAAGTTGGTTTTGATGCTGGATAAGCATTATTCATGTGGGGTAATACGCTATGATATTTATATGAATGGAGATTTTTATGATTCATTAGAACCTCAATACACGGGTATGTATATTAACGTGTATCCGGGATGGCCCAGTGAATTCCAGGTGAAGGCTATATATGACTTCGGATATGGTGAGGTGGAGTCGGACTTTTCCAATACGGTTTCATATGTAACCGATTGTCGCGGCAAGAACCCGGTGATTCAGCGTGCTGTTGCTGACGGTAAACAAATTACATTGGACTTTACTCTTGAGGCTCGTGATTACGTGATACAACGTGACGGCTTGCCGGTGGATACCATCTATTATGTATATTTTTATTTGCAATATGGTGAAAGTGATTTCTGGCTAAGCTATTCTTGGGTGGATACAACATTGGTAGAGGGACAAACCTATAATTATCAGGTAGGAGCATTGTGTCAGACCTCAGAGGAAATCCTTTGGAGTGACCCAGTGCAGGTAACAATTGAACCTTGTGCTGTCCAGACCAATTTTGCGGCATCTTCCAATGGTGTGTATAGTTGGAACGGTATAGTCTATACGGAGTCTGGTGATTATACGCAGGTATTTAAAATGGCCAATGGCTGTGACAGCGTGGTGACTGCGAATTTGACTATTCATCCAGCGATTGTGCTTTCACTAAAGGCACCGGTCGATCCTTGGGCGCTTCCTTCTCTTGCTTATTTCTATGAAGGTGTGGAATCGGTATGGGGTATCAATGAACCGCAACAGCCGATTTTGGAAAAGACGGATGGTCGCTTCAATTGGTGGGCTTTCGTGCTTACCGAACCTACAGCCATAGCGAAACAGAATGCCGGTGAATCGGTGCAAATCGCTTTTCGCGCCCTTGATAATTTGACCCGAAAAATACCGATGCCAGAGAGCAATACCTGCTATCTGACAGGTAATCTGTTTGACCAAAGGACTTGCGAAAACGGTACTTGCTGGGATGAGGGATATGTATATGTAGTGGACTGTGAAGAGGATATGGAAACATATTATGCTTCCTTGCTTGGCAAACAGGAAAGTGTGTTGAGCGAAGCTGTACATGACATGATTGCTAATCCGAAGGTGGTTTCCTATTATTATGGTTTGCAACAAGCTTATGCCATTACCGATACGGATGATGATGGCTTTATCATTGACATGTATTCTAATTGTACCGGAACATTTGATAATATGTGGGGTGAGTCTGGCGGTGTGGAAACCTGTGGCAGTTTCAACAGGGAACATGCACTCCCGAAATCATGGTGGGGTCATAATGATAATAACGTACAATCCATGTACACGGATCTGATGCATGTGATACCGACAAATTCAGAGGTGAACTCAGCCCGTGGAGCTTATCCGTACAGTGAGGTGGCTAATCCGACAACGACTTTTGGCAATGGAAGCAAAGTAGGCAACAGTACCTTCCCTGGCTATTCAAATACGGCATTTGAACCGGCTGATGAGTACAAAGGCGATTTGGCACGTATCTACTTCTACATGATTACTTGCTACAATGATGTGAATTTCTCGCAAAATACATATGCGGACGGAAGTACCAATGTGTTCTCTTATATTGGTGGCAAACCTGTGTTTACTGATTTTGCAAAAAATCTATTCCTGAAATGGCACAGACAAGACCCTGTTTCTGATAGGGAACGTCATCGTAATGATGCTGTGCAATCCATACAAGGGAATCGTAATCCATTTGTGGATATACCCGATTTGGCAGAATATATCTGGGGAACCAAACAAGGAGAAATGTTCACTTTTGGTGCAAATGACCCAACAGGATTGGAAAACGCGATGGATGATATACAAATAAGGGTTGAGCAGAATCGTATTCTGTTGCAAATGGATGGTCAGGCAGATGTAGTATTATATGACATGTTGGGACGTCTGTTGCAAGTGCACAAAGATGTTATGGGTGTTGAAACAATAGAAGTGCCAATATCAGGTGTCTATCTGCTGAAAGTAAATGGTATGGCCTATAAGGTGGTTGTTCCATAGTATTTCCGATTATTTTTAGAATGGAGCGGAGGCTTTACTTTCGCTCCATTCTTTTATGTTGTATGCAGATGAAAGTGCTTTGAATCGCACAATGCTGTGCCGGATAGTCACGGATGGAATATTAGTTCAAGTATATCGCTTGTTAATCCCAACTTTATATTATCTTTGCAGAGAATAATCAATTATCCCGTATCTGATTGATACACAAATAGCGAATGCTATGATAGAAAGTTGTTGGTAACGATTTGGCGACTTTGAGATGGCACCAAATTTCTGTGTTATGCTTTATCAAACAACTCTGATGCAAAAGTAGCCAAATTCCTTGATTGTGCAAAGAGTTTGGCTACTTTTACTAATTCTCCACTTTAACTAAAGTCTTTAAATAATCTTTATTATCCTTCCTTATTCGTTTTTTATAGCCAAGTTCGTCACAAATATGTTCTACTTTTTGGCAAAAAATGTCCGCATTAAGAGGATTCATAGATAACACATTTTCCTCGTTTCTATTTGTGCTATGCCATAAAGCTTCATCATTTAATGGATGTTGAGGTTTAAATGGTGGAATATTAAATATTTTATTATCAATTTGAGTTATCCATGAAGCTCCAATTTCTGTCATAGCTCCCCACGCTTTCGGAGTGTTATCGCTTGTTATAAATAACACAAACAACTTTTGTTTTGAATAACTTTCTACAAAAAAGTCTCGCAAGTAATTATATATGGATACTCCTTCAGGAATTCTACAAACTTCATCATCACAGCTTGTATATAAGACATCTTCAGACGGAACATTGTTAAATAACAACATGTTATAAACTACATCTGCAAGGTCTTTATCCTTGTATGTGTGACTAATCAAAATCTTCTTCTTTTGTGAATCAACAACAGTTTTAAGTCCGAGTTCAGGTATATTATCATTAATAGCATTTGAAATAATTCCCTTTAATTCTGACTGGTACGGAGAATCTGTTGAATTATATCGTTCAATAGCTAAAGCAACACTTTCAGAGGCTTTGTCTTTAAACGTATCCACCATTTTACGAAGTTTTGCTTCATTATCCTTTTGTTCTTCTATCTTTTGAGTTTTTTTGGCAGCCTTCGTTAGGTCTGTGTACAATACTCTCTTCTTTAATATATCAGGAAGTAGAATTTCTCTAACATATTTTATTACAGTCTCATAACGTATATCATCAGATTTATATCCTTGCCTGTTGCTTAAAGCCATATCAGGGAGTTCTGACAATTCAAATAAATCAACATATAATTGTCCTACAATATAAACCTCATTCAGTTTATTTTGTCCTACAATTGGTAGAATATTAAACTCTCCCATTTTTTTATTTGCATAAAGCGAAATGAAATTGTCTGGAAAATCTGTCACTTCAGACTTTCTGCCGCGTGTTGTTTTATATGCACCAATCCAACCTTCAATCTGTAAATTATATTCATGCTCATTACCGTTGTTGTCTTTTATGGTAAGAGGTACACTATACTCATCCCGTTTTTCAACTAAGTCACTACGATGTTTCGGGAAATAGTCTGGAACATAATTCAATAAGTCAGCGTGCTGTTCTCCCAATATAATTAACGAACATAATTCCTTTGCTACATTTTCATCGAATTTTTCTACAATTTCTTCCTCTTTACCACGTATAATATGAATTTTAAAATTATCATCAACCAAAGGGAATATTTTCAAAAGATTTCTTTTTATTGCATCTAAAGATTTATGTAAACGATATTGTGGATTACGCATAACAATAGCAGTACCGCTATTTTGTATGTAGCAAAAACTTATATTTTCATCTTCTATTGGTGTCAGTTTATTGCCATCATTTGGGCGACGAGCTAAAACAAAACCTGATTTTTCTCCATTACAAATAGTCATTATATCAACAGACTCAGAAACAGAAAGTGCAGCCAACTTACCCACGCCTTTGCGTCCCATCTTTCTGCGTTCTCCAGAACGCGAAAAAGATTCATTCTCATTCGTTCTTGATACACCTGCTACATTTAAGAACTTCTTTATATCTCCATTGTCATATGACATACCATGTCCGTCATCTTCAATGCGGATGTCATCCTTGTTGGAGATGATATAAACATTTTTTGCATCTGCATCATAAGCATTGGCTATAAGTTCTGCTAAAACATAGTAGATGTTGGTATACAAATTAGGACCTAATAATTCCAGAATTCTTGGGTCAACGTTTATATTATATTCTTTTGCCATAGTCATTGGTGTTTAAAACATAATAAATGATTAGAAATGCTTTCTGCTATCACTTCTCCTAATTTTGGAGGAACAGCATTGCCAATATAGCGCGAAGCTTTTGTTATTGCAACACTTTCTTCATTTGGGAAAAATTTATACGACCTTGGGAAAGTTTGCAATAACGCTGCTTCCCTTATTGATATAGCTCGATTCTGTATAGGATGCCCAAAACGCCCATTTCCCAATCCTGTACATTGAGTTGTCATCGTCGGGGATGGGGCATCCCAAATCATTCTTCCATAAACACTACCAAAAGACTTTCCTCCAGTTGTCTTATGGCATCTCAACACAAGGTGCTCTGGCCAATCTCTCCAACTTCCACCATATGGTGTATGTTGTATTCGCTGTAAATTCAATGGGGTTAAATCTTTAGCTCTGTGCAGAGGATCATTTTTGTCACATTCGCCCGAAGCAATTGCAGGTAAATCTCCTATAGTATCCCTAACAGTAACATAATTTTCTTTATTGTGTGTTGGGGATATTAGTTTGATTTCTCCAAGTCTGGATGCTAATAGCACTAAACGTTTTCGATTTTGAGGTATTCCATAATTAGGACAAAAGACTTTATTTACTTCCACATAATATCCACAATCACTTAAACAATCTATAAAATCTTGCAAAACAGGCTTTTCTTTGAAAGATAATATTTGAGTGACATTTTCCATTGTAACAATATCTGGAAGAACTTCTCTAACCAATCTACCAAATTCATACAATAAATCATATTTGTCTGGATCCTTCTTTTTGTTCTTAAAAGCATAAGAAGAAAATGGCTGGCATGGTGCACAACCGGCTAAAACACGAATACTATTATTACTGAAATTAGCATTTATATCACCTGAACTTACCGTTTTAATATCCCTGTAATTGAATGTAGCTTCTGTATTTGCTTCGTATGCATATTTGCATGAGCCATCAAGGTCGTAACCGGCCTTAATTTTAAACCCCTTACACTTCATACCATAACTAAGCCCTCCTATTCCACAAAACAGGTCTACGACTTCTATATTGGGTAAAATATTTAGTTGTTCTCCCATAACCTATTATTTTAACCTGACTTGAAAGTTCAACTTAAACGACAATGTCCCATCTATCTCCTTTACAATAGTAGCATACTCATGACGAGTTGTACTTGAACGCTCCAAATAGGCATTTGAGAACAAATAATCTTCAAATCTGTTGCGGTCATAGAAATGGTAGCAAAGTATCTCACCATCTTTTTTCACTACCAAATAGCCACCATTGGCGTCAAACTTGCCACTCCATGCTGTAGCCGGCATCATACCTAATGCTGCCGAAGTTAATAGATGTTTGATTTTGTATGCATAGAACGGAGAAGCCTGCTCCACGTCGTATTTCAAAGGATTGGTTTCTGTAATCTTTTCCGCCAATTCTTTCAATGTCGAAACACCGGTATTCAACTGCTCCAATAATAAGTTTGCAATAATAGCGGGCAAATCGCCATCAAGCATAACAAGGTTGTTTCGGAATGTAGAATTGTCCACTTTGTCGAATACCAATAATGCTCCTTTCTTCTTTATGGCATTCACTCTTTCAATAACTTTATTACGTTTGGGATTGATGGAATTGATTGCTGTTATTTCATCATCTGACAAATTAGCTCCGGTTACCTTAAAGTTAAAATTGGTGACTTTACTTGCATTTAACAATGTCGAATCACCTCCTAATTGAGACTTAATACTGAATCCCATTTCGGAGTTGATTTTTGTTCTGCGGTCATGCAATATGATTCGAATATCTGTCTTATCGGAAGATTTTGCCTTCAACGAATGGCAATAAATACTGTTCATGAATACTTCTATTTGAGGTACTCCGAAAGCTCCGTCATTTTCATTTATGGCTTTCAACAGATTCTCTGCTTCGACAAGGAATACCGACGCAGGAATACGCAACAATTCCTCACCTGCCGGTGTCTGAATTACTACGTCTTTGTCTTGCAGTCTGTAATTATAGTTACCGTCTTTCTCTTGACGAAGAATCATAATGATTGGGTAGAACAAGTCTTGAATCTTATTCAGATTTTGGTCACCTGCATATACTTTCCCTTCTCCCAATAATTTGAGCAATGTGTATATTTCACTCCATTCTCCTTTATTTCCTGTCAGTGCCATATTGAATAGATTTTGATAGGTTTATTCTTTTAATGATTTCCTTGGCTGTTGCTTGAATTGCAGGAACTGCAACGGAATTACCGAACTGTTTATATGCAGATGCATCAGCAACCCCGATTATAAAATTATCCGGAAAACCTTGCAAACGAGCCCATTCTCTCGGAGTCATTCTGCGAAGTCCGTCTCGATTTATTTCTCCCTTAATATTGGTAACAGGTGTGAAATCTTCAAGCCGGGTATCAATAACAAGATTACGTTCCCTTCCCATGCCTCCAACGACTATGGCATTTGCCACTCCGTCATCGGGAATGATTTCATAACCGAAACCGTTGCCTTTGGCTGCGTGTCTCTCCTTATGTGCCACAAGGGTTTTCACATATTGAGTGGATAGATAGTATTTGGCAGAAACGGTATGCTCTTCCTTAATATCCGCAAAAGTCTTGGTCTTATCTGTCGGTGACGGATATGTGAATTCGTTTACATTCTGGTCTTTTCTGAAACCAACTATATAAACTCTTTCCCGATGTTGCGGTACGCCGAAATTCATTGCATTCACTATCTGAGGGTCCGGTACATAATAATCCAAGTCTTCCCTTAGAACTTTTAATATGGTCTGAATGGTCTTTCCTTTATCGTGAATGAGTAATCCTTTGACATTTTCCAAGAAGAATGCTTTGGGACGCTTGCGACGGATGATTTCAGCCACATCAAAGAACAACGTACCTCGCGTTTCTTCAAATCCCAATCTTTTACCTGCCAAAGAAAAGGCTTGGCAGGGGAATCCGGCACACAAAATATCAAAATCGTCCGGGATGAATGCCTTTGTTGTTTCTTTGGTGATATCGCCGAATGGGACCTCGCCATAATTCAAAAGATATGTCTTTTGGGCTTGTGCATCCCATTCGGAAGAAAACACGCATTTGCCTCCAAGATTCTGCATTGCCATTCTGAAACCGCCAATGCCGGCAAACAAATCTATAAATGTAAATTTAGGCTTGTCTGTTGGCAAAAACGGAACAGAGAATAAATCGGAGAACAATGAATATTGAACACTTACATCCGACACGCAATTGGTTCCAACGGTCTTTTGATGAACATTGTATATATCCTCTATCAATCCTTCGGCTTTGTTCTCATATGGCTTGGCGGATTTATATCCTTGATTATGGAGATAATGAGATACTATCGCCATTTGCTCTTCAAACGGTATAATCGTTCCATCCTCATTCAATGAATGGGGACCATACATCTGCATCGATACTTTGCTGCCGCCGCACATTTGTGTAATGGCGATTTTATCGGTTGCTTTTGTTTTAGCGTTCATATAGTTCAAAATTCTATTTAAGCATTTATCGGATTCCTTGGTTATTTCCGTTTCCCAAAACCGAAAGACTGTCCAACCTTGTGCTTTCAATTGTTCATTTACTTCTTTGTCTCTCCTAATGTTCCGCTCAATCTTGGAATACCAAAAATCACAATTGCTTTTATGGTCGTTTTTGCGTTCTTCCCAATTTCTGCCATGCCAAAACTCTCCATCGCAAAAAATCGCAATTCTCATTTTGCGAATAACAAAGTCCGGTTTTCCAAAGACCGTTTTATCATTCTTGCGATATCTGACACCGGCATTCCACAACAATTTGCCAAACAAAAGTTCAAGCTTGGTACCCTTTCCTTTGTTTGCCGACATATTCTTATATCGTTGTTCTTTTGTCAGGCGGTCCATTATCTTTCTTGTTTTGAAAGCGGTACATACCACATCCAAGGTACAAAAGTACTTATTTAATTTGAAATTATTGCTGTCCGATAAAAATTTTGCAAAGGAATAAAAATAGGGCTGACTTCATTTGCGAGGTCAGCCCATTTTTGTTAGATTTCTGTCGCCAAACAAAATCAATCCAACTATGGGCAAAAGTATACA